>NZ_BCNX01000001.1 GCF_001571405.1 Methanoculleus thermophilus
GCCGGTGTGCCACTGCCAGATGGTGCGCCCGGTCGTGAGGACGTACGGATACTCGGCGTCCGGGACCTCGGCAGGGGGTTTCCACTCGATAGGCGAGAAGACTCCGAGACCGTCGGGCATGGCAAATATGCAACCGTGCCGAAGCAGCATTCCAGAGAGCGTTTGAACTCCGTGTGCGCCTCGAAGGACTCTCGCGGCTCTCCCAGGCGCTGGATGCGAAGCGAAGCCTCCTTGAGAGCCGTGAGGCTGAACTG
>NZ_BCNX01000002.1 GCF_001571405.1 Methanoculleus thermophilus
GAACTAAAGGCACGAAAATACTGGTACCAGGTCAAAGAGATCAAGATCAAAGTGATCCTCCATAACCTAACGAAGGCAGTACAAACAGTCGTGATTGTCGTTGTCTGGAAGGAATTCAACAGAGCCGGAATCTCGCAAATAAATGCTGATATTCTTGGGGTGAAAGGAGTCGATCCCCTGAATGCCACGAGGTCACATCGCGTTTGCCCATATCCTGTCGAGGCCAGGGTATGTTTGATTAAAAACCGTCTTTTCTAAAAAGGAATGCTTTAGGGTACGATTTAAGATCCCAACTATTAAGCCATAATGATTTATTAGTGGGATTGCCTTATCATCTCCTATGCCATCTGGACGTCCGCAAGCATCTGATGAGAAAAATAGCGGCCTTAAAATCATCTTTGGCCATTCAGGGGCCGGTAAGACGACGTTGCTGAGAAAATGGGCAGATCGGCATGGTTACTCCTATCTCAATATCGGCTCCCTGGTGAGCCACCGAACGCTTGGATATTCACCTGCAGAACGGTCAAACGCCGTTCAACGTGTGTTTCTGGATGCAGTCGAGAGCGCAGAGGGAGACGTAGTCTTATGCGACAACATCGAACTCCTGTTTGCCCCTGAACTCTCTCTCGATCCCCTTCGTCTTCTCAAGCAGGCTGCCCGCAGGAAGGTGGTGGTTGCCGCGTGGGATGGGTCCTACGACGGCTCAACCCTCTCGTATGCGGTGCCGGGCCACGATGAATACCAAGCATACTCACACACCGACGTTTTGGGCGTCATTCTTCTTTCTGTTAACGAGGCGAGTGCCTAATGAAATATGGTGAACTTGTTCAATTTGATCCTATCGAAGATGTTGTACAGTTGCGGGAAGCCGACGACAGGCTCGAAGCCGAGCGCCTTGTCCGGACGTACGTGATCTCGGATGGTATGGCCGAGAAGATCACCTCCGGCCTGATCCCGTATCTTGAACTCAATACTACCCTCGACAAGAAAGGGCTCCTGATCGTCGGTAACTATGGTACCGGTAAATCACACCTGATGTCAGTGATCAGCGCGATTGCCGAGCACGCCGACCTTGCCGCCGGGGTCGGGAACGATGCAATCCGGGAGTCTTCAAAGAGCATCGCCGGCCAATTCGTCGTTATCAGGACGGAGATCGGTGCGGTCAGGCAATCTCTTCGGGATATCGTCTGCGGTGAACTCCAGAGGAATCTTGCAGAGCTGGGCGTCTCGTATACCTTCCCCCCTGACGACCAGATCGTCAACCATAAGGATGCGTTCGTCGCGATGATGCAGGCGTTCGGGGAGAAGTACCCGGGTAAGGGGCTGCTCCTTGTCGTGGACGAACTTCTCGATTATCTCCGATCGCGCCAGGAGACCGACCTGGTGCTGGACCTCAACTTCATGCGGGAGATCGGGGAGTCGTGCCGTCTGAGCCGGTTTCGGTTTATGGCCGGAGTTCAGGAGGCCCTCTTCGATAACCCACGGTTCGAGTTTGTGGCCGATTCGATGCGGCGTGTCCAGAAACGGTTTGAGTCGGTCAGGATCTACGGTGAGGATATCGCCTACGTCGTCTCGGAGCGTCTCCTCCAGAAGACGCCTGAGCAGGAGGCGAAGATCCGTGTCCACCTGGAGCGGTTTGCACCTCTCTACGGGGATATGAACGAGCGTCTCGAGGAGTACGTGGCGCTCTTTCCGGTGCACCCCCGGTACCTGGAGACCTTCGAGAGGCTGTATATGGTGGAGAAGCGGGAGGTGCTCAAGACCGTCAGCCGCGACGTAAAACGCCTGATCGATATCGAGGTGCCAGCCGACCGTCCGGGTATTCTGTCCTACGACGGATACTGGGATACTCTCTCTGAGGATATGTCCGTCCGGACAAACCAGGATATCAGGGATATCCTTGAGAAAGGGCATATCCTTCAGAACATTCTGGAGCGCTCGTTCGAGAAGAAGCAGTATCTCGACGCTGCGGTCAGGATCATTCACGCCCTCTGCGTCCACCGCCTGACGACCGGGGATCTGAGTTCTCCGATCGGTCTGAAACCCGAGAGTCTCAGGGATGATCTCTGTCTCTATCTGGATCTCCCCGAACCTGATTCGGAGTTCCTGCTTACGACGATCGAGACGGTGCTCCGCGAGATCAGCAGGACGGTGAGCGGACAGTTCATCTCTCACAATTCTGATAACGACATGTACTATCTTGACGTCAGGAAGGACATCGATTACGACGCCAAGATCGAGGAGAAGGCGGCGACCTTAAACGAGTGGAAACTGGACCACTATTACTTCGATGCTCTGGCCCGGGTGATGAAGACCCCTGATACTACCCATATCAGCGGGTATCGGATCTGGCAGCACGAGGTCGTCTGGGCGGACAGGAAGGCGGGCCGGCCGGGGTACCTCTTCTTCGGCGCGCCGAACGAGCGGTCGACGGCCCAGCCGCCGCGAGACTTCTACATCTATTTCATCCAGCCGTTTGCTCCACCGGAGTACGACGATGAGCACCGGCCGGACGAGGTCTTCCTGAAACTGGAAAAATGGGACGACGACTTTTACACGGCACTGAAACGGTATGCGGGGGCGCGTGAGATGGCGAGCACCGCGTCGGCGACGAACCGGGGGGTGTACGAGAAGAAGGCGGATGAGCATCTGGCCGTCATGGTCCGGTGGATGCGGGAGAATGTGATGACGGCGTACCGCGTCTCCTACGCCGGCGTCGAGAAGAACCTGCTCGAATGGGCGAAGGAAGGGGCGGTCCCGACGGGCGGCGACGTGACGGTGACGATCAATGGTATCGCCGCGTACTGTCTTGCCCCGCATTTCGAGGATCTGGCGCCCGACTATCCACAGTTCTCCCAGACGATCCGGGACAGCGACCGCGACGATGCGGTGAAGGATGCGCTGACGTATCTCCGCGGTGGCCTGAAGACGCAACGGGGTGCAGCGGTGCTCGATGCGCTCGGGCTGCTGGAGGGGGAGCAGGTCAACCCGGAGGGGTCGGTGTATGCGCAGCACATTGTGACGCTTCTCCGGGAGAAGGTGGTTGGACAGGTGCTGAACCGGAGCGAGATCATCGTCGCGGAGCATAGTATCGAGTATGAGCGCCGGTTCAGGCTTGAGCCTGAGTATGTCGGGGTTCTGCTCGCAGCGCTGGTCTATCACGGCGATGTGGTGGTGGCCTACCCGGGCATGAAGATCACGGCAGCAAATCTCGACGAGATGGTGAAGAAGAGCGCACAGGATCTTGCGGCGTTTAAGCACGTGGAACTGCCGAAGGATCCCCCCATCGAGGTGCTTGCCGAGCTCTTCACGACGCTCGGCCTTACCCCGGGTCTGGTGAGGAATCCGGCAACTCACCGTGAGGCGGTTAGGCAGCTCCAGGAACGTCTGCATGCGCTTATCCCGGAGGTGGTGGAGGCGCAGCAGCGGCTGGACGGGTCGCTCCTGCTCTGGGGGCGCGACCTCTACGACGAGCAGACGAAGGAGCAGAAGAAGCGCGATCTCGGGAACCTGAAGGTGTTTTTAGAGTCGCTGCAGCGGTTCAACACCGAGGGGAAGTTGAAGAACTACAGCGGGACGAAGGCCGACGTGCGGGGGCACGCGAAGGAACTGGCGCTGATGAAAGAGATCGACGATCTCGCCCGGTTCTGCTCGAACCTTGCGCCGTTGACGGGCTATCTGTCCCAGGCCGAGATGGCGCTCCCGGACGGGAACGAATGCAGGGAGTCGCTTTCCGAGGCGAAACGCTCGATCTTTGTGCAGCTTGAGGCCGGGGAGGAGATCACGCGCTCCTTCCAGAGCGATCTCAGGCGGGAGCTTGAGAGCATGAAGAAGCGCTACATCAAAGAGTACTTCCGTCTCCACCGGCAGGCCCGCCTGAGCCGTGAGGAGGACGAGCGGAAGAGGAAGTTGAAGGCCGATCCGCGGCTTATCGCCCTCCGTGCGCTCTCAAGCATCGAGCTCATGCCGAAACAGTCCCTGACCACGTTTGATACGGCCCTGCTGAAACTGCAACCGTGTTTTGCGCTCACGGAGAAGGACCTTGAGAAGGAGCCGGTCTGTCCGCACTGCTCGTTCAGACCAAGGGACGATGAGGGGGCGCCCTCTCCTGGCACCGTGCTCGAACAACTGGATGATCTTCTTGATGGGATCCATACGGCGTGGACCCGCATGCTGGTCGAGAACCTGGACGATCCGACGGTGCGGGCGAACCTTGAACTGCTGAAACCGAAGGACCGGACGCTTGTGGCGGAGTTCCGCGAGCGGGGGACGCTTCCGGAGACGGTCCCGGCGGACCTGGTACGGGCGCTCCAGGAGGCGCTTTCGGGGCTGGTGAAGGTGACGATTCAGGTCGAGGATCTGCGGCGTGCCCTGATGGCAAGCGGGTCGGCGTGTTCGGTGGATGAGATCGAGAAGCGGTTTGAGGATTACGTTGCGAGTCTGGTGAAGGACAAAGACGAGAGAAAGGTGCGCCTGGTGGTGGAGTAATATGACTGACTATAAACTGACAGAGGAGCGGCTCGACGCCGTTCGCAAGGTCGAGGGGTTCCCCCGCGGGAAGGATAAGGACATCATTGCGCTCTCTGATCCGCCGTATTACACGGCCTGCCCGAACCCCTGGATCGGGGAGTTCATCGAGAAGCACGGCCGGCCGTTCGATCCCGAAGAGAAGTACGACTGCGAGCCGTTTGCGGCGGACGTGAGCGAGGGGAAGAACGATCCGATCTACAACGCTCATTCCTACCACACGAAGGTGCCGCACAAGGCGATCATGCGCTACATTCTCCACTACACGAAACCCGGCGACATCGTCTTCGACGGGTTCTGCGGGACCGGGATGACCGGGGTGGCGGCGCAGATGTGCGGCAACCCTGATGCGGAGTTCAAGGAGAAGGTCGAGCGGGAGATGCCCGACGTGGTGTGGGGGGCCCGGCGGGCGATCCTCTGCGATCTCTCGCCGGCGGCGACCTTCATCGCCTACAACTACAACAACCCGGTGGACCCGGCGGCCTTCGAGCGGGAGGCGAAAGCGATCCTTGCCGAGGTGGAGAAGGAATGCGGCTGGATGTACGAGACCGACCACGTTGTGGACGGGAAGGTCCAGGTCAGGAAGGACGTGGACGGCACCACGACGCCGGTGAAAGGACGGATCAACTACACGGTCTGGAGCGACGTCTTCGTCTGCCCGTCGTGCTCTGAGGAGATCGTCTTCTGGGAGGCGGCGGTGGACCATGCCAATGGGAAGGTCCGCGATGAGTTCCCCTGCCCGCACTGTGGTGCGACGACGACCAAGCGCTCCCTCGAACGGGCATGGGAGTACGTCCACGACGAGGCCCTCCGCGAGACGGTCCGCCGGGCAAAGCAGGTGCCGGTGCTGATCAACTACTCGGTCGGGAAGAAGCGGTTTGAGAAGGTGCCGGATGCGGCTGATCTCGACCTGCTCGACCGGATCGAGATGAAGGCGATTCCGTACTGGTATCCGACGGATGAGTTGCCTGATGGGTACAATACGGAACAGCCAAAGAAGTCCCACGGCGTCACCCATGTGCATCAGTTCTATACTAAGAGAAATCTGTGGGTGCTTGCATCCTTTATCAGTAAAGCGTTCGATAGGCGTTTAGAACCAGAATTGTTTTTATTATCATCCTTGCATCTCCATGTAAACAGAATGCGTCGATATCAACCCGTGAAGCCGGGTGGAACCCCAGGTTTACCAGGTACTCTGTATATATCAGCGATATCAGTTGAATTGCCAATCTTCGATGTCTATCCAAGAAAGCTTAGAGATGTAAAGAAGGCGTTTGATAATCGGAGTAATGGCAATGTGATTGTTAATACCTGCTCGGGTTCATCTCTACCACATATCCCTGATTGTTCAATCGACTACATCTTCACCGATCCCCCCTTCGGCGGCAACCTGATGTACTCCGAACTGAACTTCCTCTGGGAGGCGTGGCTCCGGGTCTTCACGAACAACCAATCCGAAGCGATCGTTAACGACGTCCAGCACAAGGCGCTCCCCGAGTATCAGGCGCTGATGGAGCAGTGCTTTGCAGAGAACTACCGCATCTTGAAGCCCGGACGCTGGATGACCGTGGAGTTCCACAACTCCCAGAACAAGGTCTGGATGGCGATCCAGCAGGCGCTGACGCGGGCCGGTTTCGTCATCGCCGACGTCCGCGTCCTCGACAAGAAGCAGGGCACTTTCAAGCAGGTCACCACCACGAGCGCCGTCAAGCAGGACCTCATCATCTCCGCCTACAAGCCAAACGGCGGTCTTGAAGAGCAATTCAAACTCACCGCCGGCACCGAGGAGGGCGTCTGGGACTTTGTCCGCCAGCACCTGAAACATCTCCCGGTCGCCCCGGAGAAGGACGGCGTCCTCCAGTACGTCCCGGAGCGGCAGAAGCACCTCCTCTACGACCGCATGGTCGCCTTCCACGTCCAGCGCGGGATCATCGTCCCCATCTCCGCCCCGGACTTCTACTTCGGGCTCTACCAGCGCTTCCCCGAACGCGACGGCATGTACTTCCTCCCCGACCAGGTCCCCCGCTACGAGCAGAAACGCCTCGTTGCCGACCGCGTCGAGCAGATGAGCCTCTTCGTCCACGACGAGAAGAGCGCCATCCAGTGGCTGAGGCAGCACCTCACCGCCGCCCCGAAGACCTACCAGGAGATCCAGCCCGCCTTCATGATCGAGAGCCGGAACACCGACAAGCACGAATCCCTCCCGGAACTCGGTGACCTCCTCGAACAGAACTTCCTCAAGGACAAGGACGGCCGGTGGTACGTCCCCGACCCCAACAAGGAGTCGGACCTCGAAAAGATCCGGGAGAAGGCCCTGCTCAAAGAGTTCGCCGCCTACCTCGCCACATCCGGCAAACTCAAGACCTTCAGAACCGAGGCCGTCAGGGCCGGATTCAAGCAATGCTGGTCGGAACGCGACTACGCAACCATCATCCGGACCGGCGACCGTCTCCCGGCGAGCATCCTTCAGGAAGACGACGTCCTCCTGATGTACTACGACAACGCCCGGACGCGGCAGGGGCAGACCGAACATGGAAGAGGTACAGGTCGGCAGGTGGCTCTGGAGCTCTGAGTACAGAGAACCCGTCCAGGTGATCGAGACCCAGCAGATCTGGGGCACGACCACCTGCCGGTTCTGGGTCCCGAGCGCAAACACCGTGGCCGTCGGAGATGCATCCTCCTGCACCCCCCTCGACCAGGCCCCGCCCCTGGAGAAAGACGAGGTGACCGCACGCGCAGCAGCCGGGCGGATACTCGACCACCTCGCAAAAACACCGCTCCTCGCCCCCCTCTTCTCCCCCGTCACCCCGCTCCCCCACCAGGTCGCCGCCCTCGCCCGGGCCTGCAGCCGCGACCCCGTCCGCTGCCTCCTCGCCGACGAAGTCGGGCTCGGCAAGACCATCGAGGCCGGCCTCATCATCAAAGAACTCACCCTCCGGAACCGGGCCGCCCGCATCCTCATCGTCGCCCCGAGAGGCCTCGTCACCCAGTGGGTCGCCGAGATGGAGACGCACTTCGGCGAGACCTTCACCCTCCTCGACCCCGCAAGCACCGACCCCTCCCTCTGGCGACGGATCGACCGGGCCATCGTCTCAATCGACGCCATCAAACCCCTCAAACAGCGGCGAGGCTGGACGCCGGCACGACTACATCAGCACAACCAGGACCGGTTCCACGCCGTCACAAAGGCCGGATGGGACCTCATCATCGTCGACGAGGCCCACAAACTCGCCGGCACCAACCGGCAGGTCGCCCGCCACACCCTCGGCCGCGCCCTCGCCCGGTCGGCAAGGCACCTCCTCCTCCTCTCTGCCACCCCGCACCAGGGCAAGACCGACGCTTTCATGCGGCTCATGAGCCTCCTCGACCCGACAACCTTCCGGGAAGACGGCCCGGTCAACCGCGACGACCTCCAGCCCTACATCATCAGGACCGAGAAACGGAGCGCCATCGGCACCGACGGCACCCCCCTCTTCAGACCCCGGCAGACCCAGATCGTCAGGGTCGAGTGGAGCGGCGAGCACCGCCTCCAGGCCGAACTCTACGACGCCGTCACCGACTACGTCCGCACCGGCTACAACCACGCTCTTGCCGAGAAGAGGAATTACATCGGCTTTCTCATGGTTCTCATGCAGCGCCTCGTCTCCAGCAGCACCCGCTCCATCCGCACCACCCTCGAAAAACGTCTCGCTATCCTCGAAGAGACCCTCCCCCCGACGCCCGCCGACGGCCCCACGGGCGACGACTGGTGGGACCTGGAGCCCGAAGAGCAGATCGACGAGGCCATCCGTGCCGAGCGCTCCTCACACCAGACGGAGACGACACAGGTCCGCCTCCTCCTCGACCTCGCTCGCCGGTGCGAGGCCGCCCGCCCCGACGCAAAGGTCGAACGCCTCGTCGACCTCATCCACTCCCGTTGCGGCGAAGAGAACGACCCCGACCTCAAGTTCCTCATCTTCACCGAGTTCGTCCCGACCCAGCAGATGCTCGCCGAATACCTCACCGCACGAGGATTTTCCGTCGTCTGCCTCAACGGCTCGATGGACATGGACGAGCGCCGCAGGACCCAGCAGGCCTTCGCAACCGACGCCCAGGTCATGATCTCCACCGAGGCCGGGGGCGAAGGCCTCAACCTCCAGTTCTGTCATATCGCCATCAACTACGACCTGCCCTGGAACCCCATGCGGATCGAGCAGCGCATCGGCCGGGTCGACCGGATCGGCCAGACCCACGACGTCATGGTCTACAACATGGTCTTCTCCGACACCGTCGAGCAACGGGTCCACGAAGTCCTCCTCGAAAAACTCCTCGTCATCTTAAACGACCTTGGATTCGACAAATTCAGCGACGTCCTCGACTCCAGCGAGGCGGAACGGGGATTCGAGGACCTCTTCATCCGGGCGATCCTCGACCCCGAGAACACCGACCGCTACCTCGACACCTTCATCGCATCGGTCCAGGAGCAGGCACGACAGGAACGCCAGACGCTCTCGTCCCTCCTCGACCAGCCCATCCTCTCCGCCGGCGACGTCAGGGACTACCTCCACTCGCCCCTCCCCGCGCTCACCGAACACCTCGTCGTCTCGGCTATCAGGGCCCGGGGCGGCGAGGTGACACGCGGCATGCAGGGTTTCGACCTCAGGTGGCCCGACGGCCACCGCCAGGCCGGCATCGTCTTCGCCCCTCCCGGCGACGAGACCGACCTCACCCTCCTCACCGTTGCCGACCCCGCCGTGAGCGCCCTCCTCACCCGCATAGCCGTTGCCTCACCGGACCAACCCATCCCCACCGTCCGGATTCCCGACCTCCCCCACGAGGTCAGGGGGCTCTGGTCACTCTGGAAACTCTCCGTCTCCGGCACATCAGGCCCCTCCCTCATTGCCGTCTCCTACTTCATCACCGAGACCGGCCGCTCCTTCCCTGTCGCCGGGAGGCAGATCTGGGACGCCCTTGCCCGGGGCGCCTACTCGATCACCGGCATATCGACCGCTGATCCGGCACTCTGCGACCGGAGCAGGAGTGGCGCCGCCGATACCAGCCGGGAGATCGGATTGAACGGAATCCCGGCGATCTATCCAATCCTCTTTCTCCGGGTGGAGGGCGGCCATGACTGAATGGCAGGACCAGATCCTCACCCGGATCCGCCTCGCAGGCACCCCCCTCGTCGTGGTGCTCGACCCCGACCGGATCCTCCTTGAAGAGCGGATCGTCCAGGCACTTCGGGCCGACGGGTTCGACCTGCTCACCTACACCGACCCAGTTGCCTTCCGGCACACCTACGAGACCGGCTACCGCACACCCCGGGACAACGGCGAAGAGACACCCCGCCTCATCGTCAGGTTCACCCATACCCACCGGGAATCAAAATCAGTCCCCTACGACCTTCTCGAAAAGAGCGAGTGTATCCGGATTACCCTTGCCGATCTCTTCCCGGGCCTCGACTACCGGACCGTCCAGGCCCTCGGTTCCCGGCACTACGACGCCCTCTATGAGGCCGCGCAAGCCCTCCGCGGCAAACGGCTCGGCAGGAACCAGACCGCCCGGTTCATCCTCGACAAGGTCTTCTCCATACGGCAAGACGAGATCAGAACACTCGCCGACCTCATCGCCCTCTTCTGCCGGATCCACTACTCCCACCAGACCGTCCCGGGCGTCCTCGTCGATCACTGTCTGGAGACCTGGGCCGGTCGGCAATATCATCCCGGGCTCCCGGATATCAGAAGTCTCTTTGAGCGCGGGGCCTTCATGGCGTACCTCCAGGACGAATGGGCCAGGTACATCAGCGGCGGCGAACCGGCACCGACCGTTCCCTTCGACGAAGACCGGATCCGGCTTTACATCGACACCTTCTTCCTCGAAGGCGCATTAAGACCCCTCGCTGCACCTCCATCCGTCCAGGTCCCGAAATGGGCGCATTGCGGCATCATCCGCGACCATGACGCCGAACAGGTGTACCGTCTGAGATCCCTCCTCAACCGAATCCAGGAGAACCTTCCCGGCCCGGATGCCAGGCTCGACGACTGGAAAGAGTGCGCACGGCTCTGGGCCGAGGCGGTGACGCTCTTCTCCGGGCCATCATCGTCGGCGCTCAACGAGGTCAGGCCCCGGTACCAAGCGCTCCACCGGGAGATCGAGACCGCCTTCGGGGAATGGATCCTCGCCACCTTCCCGACCCTTCCCGACCGCCCCTACCTCCCTGCCCCGGTCATGGTGCACCAGATCCCCCACTATCTCGCCCACCGGGGGGGCGACCACATCGCCCTCATCGTCATGGACGGCATGGCCCTCGATCAATGGCTCATCATCAAGGAGATGCTCGGCGACGAGTTCTTCTATACCGACGATCTCGTCTGTGCCTGGGTCCCGACCCTCACCTCAATCTCGCGCCGGTCCCTCTTTGCTGGCGAGAAGCCTTCGCTCGTATCAGGGGTGAACGGAACCACCCGGAATGAAGAGACCCTCTGGCGCACCTTCTGGCACAACCAGGGGAGATCGGAGAGGTCCATTGGGTATTCTCGCGGCAACACCCTCTCATCGTTTGCAGAGGTGGACGAACTCGTCCACGACGCCACCCCGGCGATCGCCGGATTCGTCATCAACACCATCGACAACCTTATCCATAATACCACGATGGGCATGCCCCAGATGCACGACGGCATCCGGCGCTGGATGGAAACCGGAACTCTCCGGCGATTCGTCACCCGTCTCCTTGACCGGGACTATCGGGTCTACATCACCGCCGACCATGGAAACGTCTGCGCTTCCGGCGTCGGCGCCCCGCGCCAGGGCGACCTCGTCGAGGAGACCAGCCTCCGGGCCCGCGTCTACCACCATGCATCGTTTGCCGGGGAAGCGCACGCGGCGTTTCCAAAAGATTCCTGTGTATGGCCATCACAGTATCTTGGTACCGGCCACGCAGTCCTGCTTGCTGGCGGGCTCTCGGCATTCTCTCCCCCAGGCACCGAAGTCGTCTCACATGGCAGCATTGCGCTGGAAGAAGTCTTTGTCCCCTTCATTGAGATCAGGAGCACACAATAATGTCACGGATGATTGGATTTGATCGGCCTCTCAGGCTGGACTGGCTCGACGCCACCGCAGGAGTTTCCCGGGAAACCGAGGATATCGAGCAGATCCGAAACTATCTCCATGCCTACCTTGCAGAGAATTATCCCAATTACACAGCGCGACGAAAGACCATCACCGTGCTGACACGGGTATGGAGCCGTATCCCTGAGTCCGATCGCCCCCACAGGGTTAGGGCCTTTGCGCTGCTGCCGGGACTGAATCAAGCCGACCGGATCTGGCTCCATTGGGGGATGTGCATCCTGGCCTACCCCTTCTTCCGGGATGTAGTGCGGACAGTGGGTTACTCTCTCCGGTACTATGGCAGTTTCTCAAAACAGGAAATTATTCAGAGGATGAGTGAAACCTGGGGAGAAAGAGCCACCATACCAAGAGCGGTACAGCGAGTGGTCGAGTCCCTGAACGATTGGGGTGTTATCAGAGGCGAACAGATGGGCAGGTACGGGTGTGCCCCCCCTCTCACCACATCCAGTAAGGATGCGGAGATCTGGCTGTTGAAGGTGGCATTATGTGCAAACCCCACCGATTCCCTTCCCGCGGATCAGGTCCATACACTGCTGGAGGTCTTTGCGTTCTCATTCTCTCTCTCCATCCCGGATATTCTGGAATCCGGTGAGTTCGAGGTGTCGCAGATCGGAAATGGCCGACTTGCTCTACGATGCTCTGAGAAAAAGAGTCGTACGTAGGCATCGGCAATATGGGGCGGCAATATGGGGGATCTTTTACCTTGGGTATTGCCGTCGATTTAGTCTTCCACCGGTAGACCACACTTCCTTTGCTCGTGGCGCTTCCTTGGTCTTCCGAAAATATTATCCCACCTCTGGGAAATTTCCCTGTATGGCGCTCTCCTCCGACATCCCTAAAGGCCATCGTATCGCACCGCTGCTCTACGAGGCCTTCAGGACTACCGGCATTCATGGCAGAGTGGATATGCCCGAAGATAGACCTCCTCAAGGTGTCGAGTCCGGGTCGCTGGAACACATCCTCTTCCTCACCCTGACCGTGGCGATCGATTACCAGCGAGATGCCCACGCACTCTGGGAGAGCGCCCGGCGCACATACGAGGACCCGGAGACCCGGTATCTTTTCAATCCTGCGGCGTTGTACGAGACACAGTACTCGAAGATCGTCGCTGATATGCAGAAGCACGGGCTTTCGAAGAAGATCCAGCGGGACGCGTTCATCTGGCGTACGGTCGCCCTCTCGTTCTACAAGAAATGGAACGGCGACCCGCGTAACTTCCTGGCCGATTGCGGCCATGATGGGCCGACAATTCTCCGGCGGTTAAGAGAAGACCAGCATCCAGGGAGCGGCCGTAATTACACTGATTTCCCCTTCCTGCGGGGGAATAAGATCGGGCCGCTCTGGCTGCGAATGCGGTAGCGTAACGAAAGTTCTGTAAAATTGAATTGGCCCTGGATCCAACCTAGATTTGGACAAAGGAGAACCAGAGCCATGGATATCTTAGCATTTATCGAAGATTATCTTATCGATCAAGAAGACGGCATGAAGAATCTCATCACCGGGTTCCTCAACCAGGTGATGCTTGCAGAAGCTCTCCAGCAGGCGGGAGCTGCCCAGTACGAGCGAACCGATGCCCGGAAGGCACATCGGAACGGGTATAAGGACCGATCCCTCAAGACCCGATACGGGGAGACGATCCTCCGGAAACCGCAGTTTCGGGAGTTCCCGTTCGAGACACAGGTCTTTGGACGGTATGCCCGGGTGGAGAAGGCTCTGGTGAATGCAA
>NZ_BCNX01000004.1 GCF_001571405.1 Methanoculleus thermophilus
ATAGCCATTCGTCGACACTAACTCTGCTCCTTGTTGTTGGTTTCGTCATTAACACAAGGAGCAACGGTTTTATAGATCTTTCCCCTCAGATGGAGCCGACCCTCGACTAGAGGGTTTCAACAGAGCCGGAAAAACCATAATCGTGGGCGCATCTCAACTCTGAGAAGTCCTGCGTTCCCCTGCCTTTCATCCCTCCCGGACGCTTGCCTCGATGTTTTTTGCCGGCGCAAAACAGCACCGTCTCCTGGTCCCCGAGCACCTCCGCCGCAGCCCGGTCACATCCCCATGTTGGAACCCCCGATGGCGTAGACCATCGGACCGAGCGAACTCATGCCCGAACAGGCAGCGCCGGCCTCCCCCAGGTGCTGCATGGCTACCTTGTCCCTCTTGAATCCCCGTATCACACCTGATGGGCGGTTGACGAGGAGATTACATACAAAAATGGTATGGGGTTCGGGTGATTGCAGGGAAGTTTACTTTGAGAAGAGCCGAGTAAGGAAGTCCGTCGCCTGCATGAGTCCAAACGATCCCTCCCGTGCCTCGTTTTCAGAGAATCTCGAGACTTCGTCTCTTCCTTTCCCGAGCACCGCAAAAGGTACCGGATCTCTGGTATGGGTCTTGTATCGTATCGGTGTGGGGTGATCGGGAAGGACCGCAACGGTCGTGTCGGGCCGGTCGAGGATGATCCCGATCGCTTCGTCGAGCCGCTCAATCGCCCGCACCTTCTCCTCCACGCTTCCCATATGCCCTGCTTCGTCAGGGGCCTCAACGTGCATGTAGACGAAGTCAAGGCGGTCAAGGGCATCGACTGCGTATCGGGCCTTGGCCTCATAATCCGTATCGAGGAACCCGGTGGCGCCGGGGACGTGGATCACCTCCATTCCGGCAAGATGGGCGATCCCGCAGAGGAGATCGACTGCTGATATCATCCCGCCGGTAAGGCCGTACTTCTCATGGAAGGGTGTAAGCGACGGCCTCCTCCCGCCGCTCCACGGCCAGATCTCGGTGGCCGGTGCCTTCCCCTCCCGCAGGCGGCGCAGGTTGACCGGGTGGTCGGCAAAGATCGCCCGTGACCGCTCCATGCAGTCGAGGAGGATGTCGGCGTCGCCCCCCCTTGGGAGGTAATCTTCGATGGATCTACCGACGATATCGTGGGGGGCGGTGGTAACGGAGCCGCACGCTCCCGGGACCACCATCAGGTTCCGGTAACCGACCCCCGGGTAGACTCTGACACCCTCAAGCTGAGCGTCAAGGTCCCGGAGGAGTTCAGCACCCTCGGCGCTGGATATATGCCCGGCGTTGAAGTCCACCATCATGCCATCCAGGATCGTGACCAGATTGCACCGGTAGGCCATCTCTCCATTCTCGAGTTCGATCCCCATGCTGGCCGCTTCGAGCGGTCCCCTCGCGGTGTAGGATATGCGGGGGTCGTAGCCCAGAATGGAGAGGTTCGCGACGTCACTGCCCGGCTCGAATTCATCCGGCACGGTTCGGAGCATTCCAGATCGGCCTTCCCGGGCGATCCTGTCCATATTCGGTGTATCTGCATATTCAAGGGGCGTTTTACCCCCCAGTTCGGCAAGCGGCTCATCCGCCATGCCATCCCCGAGAATGACTATGTATTTCATGTAAATCCCTTATGCATCTCTGATGGTGCCTGAAATGTAGATTTGGCTGTTATTGAAGTAGATTGATTGGGTTGTCGCCCTCCCCTACCCGAGCATGGCGCGGACCGCTGTGCGCACGCTCTCTTCTGATGTAGTGTTGCACTTCCAGCCAAGAGCCTTGAGTTTCTCGACCGAGAGTTGCATCCTCGGCACATCGCCTACCCAGCCGCGAGCGCCGCCGGTGAACCGGTACCGAACACCGGAGAGACCCATCTCCTCTACAACGATATCAGCGATGGTGACGACGTCGATCCAGTCTTCTGAGCCGATGTTGAAGATGTTGACCGGGTCATGCGAGTGCTCGATCCCGAACTGGACGGCGCGGACGCACTCTCTGACCTCCAGGTAAGACTTAGTCTGTCTCCCGTCGCCGAGGATCTCGAGTTCCTGCGGGTTCTCGCGGAGTTTCCTGATGAAGTCGGAGATGACCCCATGCCCGCTCCTCTCACCGATGATGTTTGCAAACCGGTAGATCCACGACGTCATCTCAAACGAGTGACAGTATGCGGATATGAGCGCTTCGCAGGCAAGTTTCGTCGCGCCATAGACGGATATCGGTTCAAGAGGTGTGTAGGTCTCCGGTGTCGGGATGACAGCGGCATCCCCGTAAACGGTTGAGGTCGAGGTGAAGACCAGTTCCGGAACATCGTATGCCCGCATTGCCTCGAGCACCCGGTACGTGGCGATGACGTTGTTTCGCAACTGCGAGTCCGGGGTTACGGCGCTCTGACGCACATCGGGATCTGCAGCGATGTGGTAGACCCGGTCGGCTCCGTGGAAGCGCTCTTGCCAGCCATCATCGAGCAGGTTCTGCTTGATGAAGGTGACCTTTCCGCTTGCTGCGTGGTGTGCGAGGTTCTTCTCGGTGCCTGCGCTACAGTCGTCGATGACCAGTACGTCGTTCCCCGCCGCGACCAGAGCATCGACGACGTGGGAACCGATGAAGCCGGCACCACCCGTTACGATACAGAACATCATAGAATAGTATCTCTCCCATGCTATAGGGTTACTGGATGAGACCACTCATCCATCAGCGTTCGGTCGGTCGGCCGAATCGGAGAGCGAAGCCTCGAAGCCTGGTTGCCGTGAGTCCTGCAGGAAGGTGAAAGGAGCAGGGAGCGGTGATGGGATGTGGTGTGTCTTACTCTCTTCTCCTCCTCCTTTCGCAGCGAAAAGCGCCTCTCATGCGGGAACGCCGAACTCCTGTGAGTGGGGAAAGGTTAATGCTCGCGGATGAGTCATTCTACGTGAGTCATTCTACGATTTGGCGTCTCTCAATGGGAGCATATTTGTCGTGAGTCCATCTATATAGGTTTGATAAGGAGTAGTTGAATTGAGAGTGGTACACATCCTGAATGAGATCGGGCGTTCTTTGGCTGCCTTGGGCGCACAACTCTCCGTCAGTTGTAGTGATAATATTGCCTGCATAAAATCCCGGGGAGTTGGGTCATGAACCGGGGACAGGGCCTCCGGGAATATGCCGGGATCTACCTGCGCGGTCTCGCGATGGGGGCCTGCGATGTCATCCCTGGAGTGTCAGGTGGGACGATCGCTCTTATTACAGGAATTTATGAGCGGCTGGTCGGGGCCATCGGGAGTATCGACCCTGCCTCGGTAAAGCACCTCTTTCGAGGCGATTTTAGATCTTTCCGGGCCGATATCGAGAAGATTGACATCCCGTTCCTCATCGTTCTCCTTGCCGGCATCGGCACTGCATTCCTTCTGATGTCCGGGGTGATCCTTACCCTCCTCTCCGACTACCCGGTAGCAACCTACTCCTTCTTCCTTGGCCTGATCCTCGCTTCTGCGGTGGCTATATTCCTCGAGATCCGTTCTCCGAATGCAGCCACCGTCGCTTACCTCATCGTCGGGACTGGCGCCGGCTACCTCCTCGGGGGCCTCGGTCACCTTGATATAGGTCACTCCCTCCCGATCCTCTTCTTCACCGGAATGGTGGCGCTCTGCGCCATGGTCCTCCCCGGGATCTCAGGGGCTTACATGACCCTCGTCCTCAACCAGTACGAGTTCATGCTTGCGGCGCTCCGGTCATTCTCGCTCCCCGAGATCATCTCCTATATCGCCGGCTACCTCCTCGGGGGCCTCGGTCACCTTGATATAGGTCACTCCCTCCCGATCCTCTTCTTCACCGGAATGGTGGCGCTCTGCGCCATGGTCCTCCCCGGGATCTCAGGGGCTTACATGACCCTCGTCCTCAACCAGTACGAGTTCATGCTTGCGGCGCTCCGGTCATTCTCGCTCCCCGAGATCATCTCCTATATCGCCGGCGGTGTTGTGGGGCTCCTCCTCTTCACCAAAGCCCTCAAGTACCTCCTTGCAACCTATCCGGGGGCGATGCTTGCGCTGCTTACGGGGCTGATGCTCGGTTCGGCGAGGATGCTCTGGGATAAAGGGGCTGCGGCCGGTGATATGCTGACCGGTGGCTGGGTCTTCTTCCTCGTCGGTCTCGTCATCGTCGGCGCGGTGGAGTTCGCAAAGAGACGGTATCAGGCCAGGACGGCCTGATTCCTGTCTCAATGTACCGGACGATCCAGTAACTTACTTTCACCCAGAGGTGTAACGGAATATAATGTTCATTGGCATCGACCACGGCACTACTGCGATGCGTTTCTCCAGCGGAAGTGCGGAATTTAAGATCTCTCGCGAGGAGGCCCGGAATTTCTCGGTCGAAGACCTTGAGCGTCTCGCCCCCCTCGACGAGATCGAGGGTATCGCCGTCTGCTACTCAATGGGCGATGGTATCTCGGCCATCACCGATATCAGGAAGGTTCGCAACCGTGGCGTCGTATCTCAGGAGGGGGCCGGCAAGCACATCGGCGGCGGGACCCGGGTCTACGACGCGATCAAAGAGAGCGGTCTACCGGCCATCGTCATTCCCGGGCTTCACCGTGGGTCGCCGACCGATCCGCGGTTTAAGGTATACTCCCACCAGGCGAGCCCGGAAAAGATCGGGATCCTGTATGAGGTTGTTCACAATCTCGGTGAAGATGTCGTGGTCTGCGACGCGAGTTCGAACACCGTCACCCTTCTTGTGACCGGCGGCCGGATCACCGGCGCGTTCGATGCCTGCATCTTTGCGCCCGGCACGCAGCACGGTCCTCTTGACGTGGATGCTATCCGGCGGATTGATCATGGCGACTCCACCGCAAACGACGCCTTCCTCCATGCGGGCGTGGACCATACGATGCCTCCGGATCTACGGGTGGAGACGATGGCCATGTTTGCCGCAATGGAATGCGCCGCGATGCTTCTCCTAAACCCCGGGGCGAAAGTCGCTCTCGCGGGCTCCATGGCGCCCGCCATTGCGCCTGGTGTGGAAGCCCTCCTCTCCCGAAAGGTAACCGTCTATGACGAGTGGTGTGCGGCCCGGGGGCTCGCCCGGATCGCTCGCGATGTCTTCTCGGGTGCGACCGGGATCCTCGGACTCGCGGTGGAGCGGTGAACCCTTCCGGCTTCGTATTCCTTTATATGGTGCAGGGGTATAGTGAAATAACGGAGGATCCGCACGAAGCATGCCGCTCGACTGCCCCAGTATCGCTGATCTTATGCTCATGATGACGTCGCGCCTCGAAGAGGCGGCACGCTCTATAGATGAGGAGGGCGCAAACCAGTTCCTCAATGAGATTCTCAGCGCGAAACGGATATACCTCGCTGGCGCCGGCCGTTCCGGCCTCGTGGCACGGGCGTTCGCCCAGCGTTTGATGCACCTTGGGTTTGAGAGTTATGTCATCGGTGAGACGATCACACCCGCGTTTGGGCCGGAGGATGTCCTTGTCGCGGTCTCAGGCTCAGGGGAGACGCAGTCGGTTGTGGATGCCTGCGAGACCGCGAGAGAGATTGGGGGAAGGATCTGTCTTATCACATCAACACCCAACTCACATATCGGGCGCATAGCTGACTGCATCGTCGAGATCGGGAGTGATCGGTTCAAAAACCCGGATATCCCACGGGATTTTGAGATCCGTCAACTCACCGGGCAGTACCGATCGATATCGGGGTCGTTTGCCCCGCTTGGGACGCTCTTTGAGATAGCGGCGCTGGTATTCTCCGACGCAGTCGTATCAGCCCTGATGGAAGTGCGGCACTGTACCCCTGAGGATCTCAAGAGCCGGCTTGCGAATGTCCAGTGAACTGGGTTTACCTCGATATCTCCCCTGCACAGACTCCTGCCACCGGCAAAAGTTATGGTGTCTGCGAGGCAACGGATGTTTCAAGATGCCCACGACTCCGACGGGTCCAGATGGGTGTCAGTTTATTTATATTATTAATCATTAACATTTAAAGGGGGTTTTTGTTTGAGAGAGTTACGCATTCATGGCAGAGGGGGTCAGGGTTCCGTGACCGCCGCTGAACTCATTGCTTTTGCGGCATTCGAGGGCGGCATGTATGCCCAGGCATTCCCGGCCTTTGGCGTAGAGCGACGAGGTGCCCCTGTTCAGGCATTCGTCCGCTTCAGTGATAAAAAAATCCGGCTGCGCAGCCAGATATACGAGCCTGACTACATCATTGTGCAGGACCCAACCCTGATTGGAGATGTTGATGTCTTTATGGGCATGAAATCAGGGGGTGTCGCTATCATCAACACTGAGAAAACCGATTTCGATTCCCGGGTCCCGGAAGGCGTGAAGGTTTATACCATCGATGCGACGACCATTGCTCTCGAGGAACTGGGCGTGCCCATCACCAATACAACCCTGATGGGCGCTTTCGCCGCGGCCACCGGTGAGATCAAGTTCGAATCCCTTGAACATGCACTGCACAATCGGTTCTCAGGGAGTATGGCCGATAAGAATGTCCGAGCAGCAGAGCGCGCGTACCGCCAGCTCGGGGGTGCTGCATAATGGCGCTGCGGGTCGGGTGTGTCGCGGCTCCAGGCCGGGCGACTGAGAATAAGACCGGTGCATGGCGGGTCTTCAAACCGGTGTTTGAGCCTGAGAAGTGCTCGAGATGCGGGATGTGCGCTATGGTGTGCCCGGAAGGGTGCGTCCGCGAGACGGAAGAAGGCACATTTGAACCAGATCTCGACTACTGTAAGGGATGCGGCATTTGCGCGGAGATCTGTCCGAAGAAAAGCATCCGGATGGAGAAGGAGGAGAAATAATGCTGGAGTTTATGGAAGGGTCACATGCGGTGGCCGAGATCGTGAAACGTTGCCGCCCGCAGGTGATCGCAGCCTACCCGATCACACCGCAGACGCACATCGTCGAAGATCTTGCACAGATGGTGGCGAACTGTGAGCTCGATGCCGAGTACATCACGGTCGAGAGTGAGTTTTCAGCTCTCTCTGCCTGTCTTGGTGCAAGCGCTGCAGGTTCACGGGTCTACTCGGCAACGACCTCCCAGGGGCTTGCCCTGATGTTTGAGGTCTGCTTTAACGTGGCCGGTATGCGCCAGCCGGTCGTGATGACCATTGCAAATCGGTCCCTTGGTGCGCCGCTCTCGATCTGGAACGATCAGCAGGATTCGATTGCCCTGCGTGACTCCGGATGGATGCAGTTCTACGCGGAGGACAACCAGGAGACGGTCGATCTCCATATGATCGCGTACCGTGTCTGTGAAGACCATGACATCCTCCTCCCGGCGTTTGTCTGCTTTGATGGGTTCATCCTCTCGCATACCTACGAGCCGGTCGCTATGCCATCCCAGGAAGAGGTCGATGCCTACCTGCCTGCGTTCACCCCATACCAGAGGCTTGACGCTGCAAACCCGCTGAGTTTTGGGATGTATGCAACACCCGAGTACTACATGGAGTTCCGCTACGAGATCGACCGGGCGATGCAGCGGGCCAAGCAGGCGATCATCAGGGCCGGACGCGAGTTCGGTGAGCACTTCGGCAGGGACTACTCTGCTCTCGTCGAGGGTTACCGCCTCGATGACGCCGATACCGCGCTCGTCGCCATGGGCTCTATCTGTGGCACTGTAAAGGATGCTATCGACGAGATGCGCGAACAAGGACGAAAGGTCGGGCTCTTAAAGATCCGGACGTTCCGGCCGTTCCCGGCCCCTGAGATCGCGGCTGCCTTAAGCGGCGTCTCGACGGTGGCGGTGCTCGACAAGAACATCTCGCTAGGTAACGGCGGTGCGGTCGGCACCGAGGTGAAGGCGGCTCTCTATGGTTCTGGTGCGGCCGTCTACGACTACATCATTGCTCTCGGTGGACGTGACGTTCGGAAACGCGATATCGCTGCGATCGTCGACCTTGCTGAGAAGGGGAAAGGAGATATGTTCTATGGACTACGGACGGAGGTGCTCTGAATGGCCGAGGTAGAAGGAGGGGGATGTGAACTCTTCTCGGCAGGGCACCGGGCGTGCGCAGGATGCGGTCCGGCGCTTGCGGCCCGGCTCATCCTCAAGGCAACCGGGAAGAATGTCATCGTCGTCGCCGCGACGGGATGCATGGAGGTCTTCTCGACGCCCTACCCGGAGACCGCGTGGGGCGTTCCCTGGATCCACTCGCTCTTTGAGAACCCTGCGGCGGTTGCATCGGGCATCGAGGCTGCGCTGAAGAAGCAGGGCCGCAACGAGAAGGTCGTCTGCATCTGCGGCGATGGGTCCACGCTCGACATCGGGATGCTCTGTATCAGCGGAGCCTTCGAGCACGGTCATGACATCACCTACATCTGCTATGACAACGAGGCCTACATGAATACGGGTATCCAGCGTTCGGGCGCGACGCCGTATGGGGCGAGCACCACAACGAGCCCGGCCGGGTCGTGTTCGCTTGGCAACCCGCGTCCGAAGAAGGATATGCCCGCGATCCTCGCCGCTCATGGTGCGCCGTATGTCGCGACTGCATCGATCGCCTATCCGAACGACTTCGTTCAGAAGGTTGAGCGTGCTATCAACACCCCCGGTCCCTGCTACATCCAGGTGCACACACCCTGTTGCACAGGCTGGGGCTTTGAATCCGGCGAGACGCTTGCCATGGCCAAGCTCGCCATCGATACCGGTCTCTGGGTGAACTACGAGATGGTCAACGGCGTGGTCGAGAAGGCAAAGAAGGTGAGGCGCAAGCCGGTCGAGGAGTACCTCGCGAAACAGAAGCGTTTCCGGCACCTCTTCAAGCCATCACGACGTGACGACGTGATCGCGCAGATCCAGGCGATCGCCGATACCAACGCCGAGCGGTTCGGGATCGACATCAAGCGGAAAGAATCGTCAGAATAAAGTACAGCCCGAAGATAACCATGGCGAGTCCGCTCGCCTGCACTACTTTTTTGTAATGGCGGCCGAGCACGTTTGCTCCCCGTGAGACTGCAATGGCAAGGAGCCCGAGCCAGAGAATATCCGCACCGATGTGTCCGAGATAGAACTCGACGAACGACGGATGAAGTGCAAGAAATCCGACACCGAACGTGAGCCACCAGACCCACCAGTAGGGGTTGCCGAGTGTGCAGGCCATTCCGAAGACGACCGGTGCCCCGGTCTCCTCCTTCGCGACGACGTTCTCATTTGCATGGAGGAACTGCCCGACCCCGAGCGCGATGAGTACCCCTGACCCGAGAAGGGCAATGAGGTTGATATGCGGGATATCGCGCACGCCATAGGCTACGGCTGCGACCATAAGGGCTTCAGGAATGCCGTGCCCCGCAATAAGCCCCGCAACGAACGGCGCCGGTCGCCGCGCGCCAAGGCCGAGGACCGAGGCGGTCATGGGGCCGGGGGACGCGGCCCCGGAGATGCCTATCAGGAACGATGCGGCAATGACATCGATCATCCCTCTCTCCTCCACGATGATATGACGAGGGGGAGGAGCAGGACGAGCGCGATCGTGAGCCATATGGTGCCGAAGGTGGTGAGCAGGATCTCGCGTTCGGGGGAGTAGAAGCGAACCTCTGCAACCGCGATCTGATCCCAGGATACCTCCGTGGTGCCGTTTGGCCCGGATGAGATGGTGCCTCCCGGACTGATCATGCCAATGAGCGGATTTCTGACATCAAACCCTTCCGGGAGGCTGATAGTTATGGCATACGGCTTATCGAGCGCCGCAACAAGGTAGTTGTCCCTCACGGGAGCCCGGTAGGTAATGGTGTAGTTCCCTTCAGGGAAGGTGATGACACCCCGACCTGCGTCCTGGTACTCGACCGGGCCATCCGGACCGAGCACCTTCAGATCCTCGACCTGGAGCGGCACCCGCTCTCCGAGGACTCCCGGACTCCATAGTGTGTGCTCGCTTCCCGTGACCACGATCGAGGCTTCATAGGCAGTGCCGCCCGGGAGTACCCGGAAGGTGGCTTCCTCTGCCGCTGCCGGGGCGCAGATCAGTATCAGCGCAAGACAGAGAGTAGCGAGTGCAGGTCTGCGTCGATCTCGATGGGGGGCTCGCATTGTCGTATCACTGTTTCAGGATCTTTTAAGAGATGACCGGTCACCACACAAACGATCCGCTCATCCTTATCGATCAGTCCTTCTTCGGCGAGTTTCCTTACTCCGGCGACTGAGGCTGCGGAGGCGGGTTCGACCCCGATCCCCTCTTTTCTTGCAAGGTCGCGCTGCATGGCAAGGATCTCCTCATCGGTCACGGCCGCTGCCGTTCCACCGGTCGCCCGGATGGCGACGAGCGCTTTTTCTGCGTTCACCGGGGCCCCGATCCGTATTGCGGTCGCAACGGTCTCGGGCGCGGTCTCAGGGACCAGCACATCGAGGTTCTGCTGTATTGCTCTCACCACCGGTTGTGATCCGGCCGCCTGGATTCCGGTCATCATCGGCAGCCGGTCGATGAACCCGAGGGCTTCAAGTTCCTTAAGTCCTTTGTAGACAGCGGAGATGTTCCCTGCATTTCCGACGGGGAGGACCAGCCGGTCGGGCACCTCGCCGCCGAGTTGATCGATCGCTTCAAACCCGATTGTCTTCTGCCCCTCCAGTCGGTAGGGGTTGACCGAGTTTAAGAGGTAGATGCCCTGGCTGATACAGAGTTCGTGTACCATCTCGAGCGCCTTATCAAAGTTGCCGCGGATGGATATGACCCGGGCACCGTGCATCAGGGCCTGGGCGATCTTGCCGAGGGCCACTTTTCCCGCGGGCAGGAGGACGACACAGGGTATGCCACCCTTTGCCGCGTAGGCAGCAAGGCTTGCAGAGGTGTTCCCGGTACTTGCGCAGGCGACGGTCGACATCCCGAGTTCCCAGGCCATACTGACACCTACGGTCATCCCCCGGTCTTTAAACGAGCCGGTCGGGTTCATTCCCTCGTGTTTGGCGTAGAGTTCGGGGAGGCCAAGTTCCTTTCCTATATTCTTTAGGTGATAGAGCGGTGTGCCGCCTTCCTGAAGGGTTATCGGCTCGCCCTGAACCGGGAGGAGTTCACGATAGCGCCAGACTGAGATGGGGCGCCGGTTCCACTCGCTCCTAGAGACATCAATGCTGTCCAGGTCATACTCAACGGTCAGGAGGTGTCCGCAACGGTTGCACGTATAGATTATCTGGTCTGATGTGTAGGTTGCACCACAATGAACGCAGACGAGATGGTACATAAAAAATCGTTGATCGCCCAAATACGTATAGGTATGGTTCCTTGCCCTGGGCCGGGCCGCGCACGAATCTCCTCATCGGCGTCGTTGCGGCCGGACGCGGCTTACGAGTATGAAGAAGAGCCAGAGAATTGAGGTGGCGGCGAGCGCAAGATACCAGAGATCCTCCGGTGATGCGGTGGTCACGAGCGGCGCGATGAGTATCCCGACCGCCGTCAGGGCAAGTACGATGGTGAAGGCTGCTGGGCGAACCTCCAGGTTCCCCTGTGTCTTGACGTGGCCCGCTATCCGCCGCCGGGAGAAGGGGTAGAGCCAGGCAACACCGCCCGGGGTGCAGGTGTCCTCCATGAGGTGGAGGATGCACCCTGCAAAGAACGCGCATCCAAAGGCTGGAAGGAACCTCGGGGATACACCCAGCCAGGTGAAGATGAGGAGCAGGTATACGGTGAGGATGAGAGATGTCAGCCCGACACCTGGGAGCGAGTGGAGCAGTCCCCGGTGCCGATGATGGTAACTCTTCCGCAGGATCAGCGAGAATATCAGGGACAGTGGGTAATAAATGAGGTACCTGATGGTATAGCCGAAGATTGGAAGTACAACCGCAAAGCCGTTTAGAATCTGTCCTTTCTTCCCTCTCACCCCGCCGATCCGGCCGTTAAATATTGCCGCATCGGCGGCGTCGGCGTCCGGTGCAAGCGATCCGATGAAGACGCCGAAGAGGAGGACGGCGATCAGAACTGGGTCGATGGTGGTGACGAGAGGGGCGATAAGGAGCCCTGCCGTCGCGAGACTGAGCGATACGTGCTGATCACCCCGCATTGAATATCTCTACAGTTTTGAGAGCAGTCTCTGATAAAGGTCACTTTTGCGGTCTGAAAGTGAAGGAAGGCTTAATCGGGATTCATGAACCTTTGTCGGGTCGATCCTCGCCATGAGAAGTTCTTCTCCCTCCCCTCCGCGGGCTATGACTGTGCCGTCTGGATCTGTGGCGAGCGATCTGCCGCAGTAGGTCCCATCTGGACCTTGGGCTGTGTTGACCCCGGCCACGTAGTAACGGTTTTCGAGAGCCCGTGCAGGGAGCAGGATCTCCCAGTGGTGAATCCGGCAGCAAGGCCATGCGGCGGGGACCAGGACACACTCGACTCCGGCGAGTGCATAAATGCGGAAGAGTTCGGGGAAACGAAGGTCATAGCAGACGGCAAGTCCAAAGGTCGTCCCGTCAACGACGAAGGTCGCGATATGGTCGCCCGCCGTGTAGTTGCAGTCCTCCCTTCCGGGAGAAAAGAGGTGAATCTTTGCGTAGGTTGCAAGGATATCCCCGTCTGGACCGAGCACCACGACGGTATTCTTGGGACGGTCTCCCTGCCCAGTCTCGATGATGGATCCGACAATTGCTATGCCGTTTTTCTCGGCGATCTCGCCAAACGTGGTGGTGAGCGGCCCGCCCAGGGGCTCTCCAGCCTCGTTCGGGATCTTTGGGGACCACCCGGTCACGAACTGCTCGGGAAAGCAGATGAGCGACGCTCCGGCTGTTGCGGCCTCTTTGGCCATCCTGTCGACGACCCCTAGCATTGCAGGCCTGTTCTCACGACCACCGGCAACCTGGGCAAGCGCTATCTCTGTCATCGCTGCGGCGACTCTACCTCCAGGCTCCGGCTGGAGAGAACAAGCATTGTGGCCCCGATGACGACGAGAGCGGCGAGTATCACCATGATGTACGGGGTAAAGGGGATAGGGACTGCAAACGTCTGTGCTCCGATGAGGGCCCCCGCTATGATAATGCAGGTACTGACGAGGACCACCCCGGGAAGTATTAGGTCATGATACTTCATATGGTACCTCCAGATAGTATGGGGAACGCGGTTTTGAGTCCTATAATGATGAACTGGACCGCAATTGCGATGAGTAGCATACCCATCAGCCGGTTGACTGCACGGTACTCCCGCTGGCCGATGCGCCGGACGATATCGTCAGAGCGCTGCATCATGGCGTAGGTGAGTCCGATTGCCGTGACGGCGGCGAGTATCACGATTGCAATGGCAGCAGCTCCCATCACTATTGCCTCGTTCATCAGTACGATCACGGATGTGATGGCCCCGGGTCCCGCGATCATCGGGATAGCGAGCGGCATGATTGCAATATCGTCTGCATCCTGCCTCTCGTACTTCTCGGTTGCTGTCATCTTCGTCCGTGAGGTCTTTGCATAGACCATGTCCATGCCGATGCCGAAGAGGAGGAGACCACCGGCGATGCGGAATGCCTCGATGGTGATCCCAAAGAGTTGCAGTATCCAGCCGCCGGCGACGGCGAAGAGCAACAGAATGATCAGGGCGAACCGGTTTGCCTCACCTGCGATCTTGAGTCTTGCAACCTTATCCAGCGTCCCGGTGAGAGAGACGAAGATCAGGGTGGCTGCGAGCGGGTTCACTACGATGATGATCGAAGAGAAACTCAGCAGCGCAAAACTCAGGAGATCTGCCATTGATGATCAGGTATGCGGCGGATTCGATATTATCTGTTGTGGTTTAGCAGAAGGATGGTTGCTCTTTATTTTATCCGCGGAAATCGGCTTTGGCAAGGATTTTTCCACCGGCAGGCTCTAGCGTGCAGGGTTGCCGGTGCGACAAGCAATGCTTGCGGTTTGGGTGCGGTGGGACGATGGAGTTCCTGCTGGCATCTGGGTATTGCCCCATGCGCCGCTGCCCGACCGGACGCTCGTGAAAAAGGTTGTTTTTCCGCCGGCATTCGGCGGTTTCACTCTTTACTCGTAGAGAACGGATTCGTCGATCCGGGAGTAATCGATCAGCTCATCGGGAGCGAAGTGAATACCAAGCTCGCGGGCGGCGCTCTCGGGGGAGTCGGATGCGTGGATCACGTTCCGTCCGATATCAAGGGCGAAGTCACCCCGGATGGAGCCCGGTGCAGCCTCGGCAGGATTTGTGGCGCCGATCATCCTGCGGACGACCGCAACAGCATCTTTCCCTTCCCAGGCCATCAGGAAACAGGGTCCGCTCATTATGTAGGATGCAAGACCCGGGAAGAAGGGTTTCTCCAGGTGTTCCCGGTACTGCTCAATCACTCTCTCCTTGGAGAGACGTTCGAGTTTTGCCCCTACGAGTTTGAGCCCCTTTGCCTCAAACCGGGAGATGAACTCCCCGATAAGTCCGCGCTGGACACCGTCGGGTTTGACCATCACAAAGGTGCGATCCATGCTGATCACTCTTTGCCACGTGCCTTGCGTCCCGCTGCGGTCCACTCGACACGGCGGGGCACCCGGCCGAGCCGGTAATTGTTCTGGCACTTTGTGCTGCAGAAGTAGTAAACGGTCCCGTCTTTGCGGACAAACATCTTACCGGTACCGGGCTCGAGGGGCTCTCCACAGAAACTGCAGATGTATTTGTCGACCATGGTTACCGCCTCGAGAGTTTCTTGGCCTCACGTTCGGTCTCAAGCAGCGAGAGGATGTCACCTTCCCTGATGGGGCCCATGGTGTTGCGGGTGATGATCCGCCCCTTGTTCGGGCCATCGAGGACCCGGCACTTGACCTGCTTGGCTTCGCCATGCATGCCGGTCGTGCCGATGATCTCGATAACTTCTGCGGGCGTTCCGTCGTCTACCATAATTTACTCACTCTCTCAGCGCAGCAATCTGCTTTGCTATCTCTTCGACGAGGTCCTTTGCCTTGCCCGGCTTGACGATGGCGGCCGCAGCTGAGCCGACCTCAAGGCCGCTCGCGGAGCCGATATCGTTCTGCTTTGAAATGTAGACAAAGGGAATCTGTTTCTCTTCGCAGAGAAGCGGCAGATGCATCACAATTTCTTCGGGCTCAACATCGGCTCCGATGAGAACCAACTGGGCAATGTTTCGCTCGACTGCTTTTGTTGCCTCGTTGGATCCCTTCTTCACCTTACCGGTATCTCTTGCGATCTCAAGGGCCTCAAGGGCCTTATTCTGGATCTCTTCCGGAACTTCAAATTTTACGTATGCCTTTGCCATAACTCACCTCTTTCAGGGGCAGTTCCATGCTGCTCCATCATCATTCATCAGTAGCGTAGCTGATCGAATGCGCTCTATTATGTCACTAGGAAGAGTGATAAAGGTTTGTTATCATGCTCCTCCGAGAGAGGGAACTGTTTGACCATTTTCATGCCTGCCTCCCCGGCATGCAGGCCAGCGCTGTTAGGCGGGAATTCGGTAGATCTGGACACCCTGGGCATCATAGATGAGTTCAAGCGTCTCCGTTGGGATCGAGACGTTGTAGCGGTCGTGCTCCTCAGCACCCACATATAGGAGCGTGGCATTGTATGCCCGCGCAAGGTCGAGGGTCCGTGACGGCTCTTCGTAGATTGCCTGCACGTCAGCGCTCCGCTCGGGTATGCGTCCCTCATCTCCCCGCCACATGTACTCGTGGAACGGCATACCAATGATGGTCGGGATACCGGTAAACGACGATACCCGTGAGTAGTAGGTGTAGTCCCCCCCCTCCGCCTCGATGATGACGTGGTCCCCGGGAAGTTCCCGGAGAAACGCGATCGCCGCCGCATCCCCTGGGTGAGAGCTCTCAAGATACGCTGCCCCATCAAGTGTGTGGCTCCCGTAGCCGAAGTCGACGTTGATTGCAAAGGGTGCAATGAGTAGGATTCCCGCCGCGAGGACTGGTAGTACCCTATCTATCCTTGCGGGCATGCGCCGCTTGGTCTCAATATTCTCGAGCCACTTCCCGATGATGACGGAACTGGCCGTGCCAAGAAGAATCCAGGCAGGAAGGTAGAACTTAAAGACCGTGTTCATGCGGAAGTAGGTCTCCCCCATATTGTCCACAAGGTAGACGAGCTCGGGGAGAATGATGATCACGAGCCCGAGGATGGCAAGGGTATCGGCGGTCGAAAACTCGCGGCGGGCGAGGAGGTAGATGAGCGGGACGGCAGCGATGGCCGCAGCCGGGTAGCCGGCCAGGACGAACGGCACCGCGACGAGGAGAAGGTAGGGGCGCTGCTTGATCTCCGGTGCGCAATAGGCGACCAGCACCGCAAGGAAGAGGCCGTGGATCAGAAGGAACTCTACGGGTTCGGATGGTGTCGGGACGATCGCGATCCCCCCAATGCCGGGGCTGTTGAGTTGCAGATAGAACGGGAGGTAGGAGAGGATCGCGAGCGGCGGCACCGCCGCAAGCATCATCCAGGATCTCTCCCTGTCCCATGCAAGGTTCCCATAGCGCCACCAGACAAGGAGGCCGAAGACCAGCGTGACCGGTGCATAGACAAGTACATCCCAGGAATTGATCCCCGGCATGGAGCCGAGGGAGAGAGCGGCAAGCCCGCAGAGGAGTGCACGCCCCCGCATCGAGAGGGTCCCCCACCGCATATAGGCAAAGACCAGGAGGAAGAGCAGGAACCCCTGGTTGAAGATACTCATAACGTGCGGGTGCACATCGCCCCAGAGCATTGAGAAGATCGGGTACTCGTTGATGGTGTTTGTGATCGTCCGTGTGCTCATCCAGAGGACGTCGAACCACGTGTCTCCGATCAGGATGTGATAGATCGCGGAAGGGTTCGGGATGAAGAGAGCAAGCACCGGAAGCCACTGGTGGCGATCGAGGAGAAGGTGCCCTAGGGCGTAGAGCGAGACGACGGCGAGGCCAAGTACCGTCGGAAGGGCGAGGTTGAACGTGACCGTCGACGGCACCCCGGCCGTAAGCCCAAGCGCCCCGGTCATCCAGTAGCCGATGTAATAATAGACATCCAGCGTCCCTCCGGCATACCAGGGATCGAGCGGCGGCACGACCGGCTCGCGCATGATCGACGCGAGGATTGCGTGGTCCATGAACTTCTCGGCATAGGAGATGGTCGGGTTGATCCAGCGCACTTCAAGCATGAAGAGGAACGGGACCAGGAAGAGAAGGTCCCATGAAAGCCCTGATCGCAGGCGCTCCTGCGTGTAGAATCGCCGTGCTCCAGCGTAGACGATCACAGCGACGAACGGAAGAAGGGCAAGAATAATTGGAAGGCCTAACAGGCAGCAGTACCAGGAGACAAACGTGAAGAGGAGGACCGACGCCGGATACGCAGCGGCGGCCGCGAGGTTGCCAAGGGTGCGGTCAAGGATCGGCCAGATGGCAAGTTGGAGCAGTTTGATTACGGCAAGCCAGAGCAGCACATGAACGAAAAATTCACCCGCCAAACGTATCCTCCTTCTCAATCTCGCGGTTGAAGGCTTTCTTTAAGAGGTCCATCGACCAGTCGCCGAAGTAATAGATCGATCCGACGCCCCCTATAAGCGTGACCAGATTCTTGATCAGGTGGTCGATGACCGCGATCAACGTCGCCGTGACTGCCGGTGTTCCTGCAAGTCCGAAGGTTAGTGCGAGAGCGAGTTCGTACGTCCCCACCCCGCCCGGAGTGATCGGAACGGCTTTGACGAGGTTGCCGATGACGATCGCAAGAATGACGACACCGAATGGAACCGGCTCCTGGAACATCAGAACGACCGCAAAGCAGACCAGTACATCGACGAACCATATGAGAAGCGAGGACCCGCTGAGCGCGATGAGAGCCCGCGGGTTGAGGGAGGCCTGCTTCACCTCATCAAGCATCCTCTGAATGACAACGATGATCCTGTTCTCGGACTTTACCCGCCCTGATCCGAGGAGCACAAGAAAGAAGATTCCTCCTGCGGCGAGGGGGATGACGATGGCCGTGACGAACCAGTCGGGGACAGCGAGAACTGCCAGGATGAACGGGAGTGCGAGGGCACCAAGCACTGCGATCATGAGGATATCAAAGACACGCTCGACGACGAGTGATGAGAAGCCCTGTGAGTAGGTGGCGTCGTCCTCATGCTTGAGGATGAACATCCGCACAAGATCGCCGAGCCGTGCGGGGACAATGAGGTTCGCCGTCTGCGAGATGAAGATACAGGCGGTCGAGAACCCGAGGTTCTTTCTAATATCGAGCCCCTGCAGTATGAACCGGTAGCGCAGCCCCCGAAGGATCCAAGCAGCAACACAGATCCCGATGGCGGCAAAGAGGAAGGGCATCACGGCGTGCTCAAGCGTCAGCAGGAGGTCATCCCAGACACGGTAGAGCATGTAGGCGACGATCCCGACTGCGACCAGGGTGGGGATGACAATCGCGCTAATTTTTTTCCACATGGAGTCTCCACCAGAGACGCACGATCGCTGTTCCCATCTCGATTACATCCTTTCTACGCACCGTCGTCCCCTCGCCCTGCCGCCATTGTATGGGAAACTCGCATATCCGGTAGCCGCTCCTCTGCCCGCGCACTAAAACCTCGGTATCCCAGAACCAGTGATCGGCGGTCACGGAAGGCAGCAGGGCGAGAAGCCGTTCACGCCGGAACGCCTTGAACCCGCACTGGTGATCGTGGAGAGAACTTCCGAGGATCGTCCGTACGAGAAGGTTGTAGCCCCGGCTTGCAATCTCTCGCCCGCCGCTTCGGGTGATATCGCTCTCTGGAAGGAGGCGGGAGCCTGTTGCGATATCGTAGCCATCCCGAATGGCCCCGATCAGCTCGGCGAGGTGGTGCATATCGGTTGCGAGGTCGACATCGTAGTAGCAGACGATCGATCCCGACGCTTCGGCGAACGCACGGTTAAGCGCCCGGCCTCGTCCGAGCCGCTCGTCGCTATGCAGAAGTCGGACCCGGGAATCTTTCGCCTCGTATTCCCGTACGAACTCAGTGCTCCCGTCGGTGCTCCCGTCCTCAGCGACGATGAGTTCAAACCTCCCCGGTGCGATTGTCTCGAGTGCCTCCAGCGACTCTGGTATAGCCCTCTTAAGCGCCGCGAGATCGTTGTAGACCGGCAGGACGGCAGTTACCTCGATCTCACGCATCCGGGTACCTCGCAAGAACTCTCTTTGCCACTTCCTGCCCGGCGATGACCGATCCATTCATGCTCCGCTCAGGATAGTTCGGCGGGCTGAACATTCCGGCAAGATAGAGCCCATGCTCTTCGTAGGCCGGCAGACGATCCCGAAGACCTGTTGTGTAGATCGGGCCTGCGTATGGGTCCACGGCAAGCCGGTGCCAGTGCACCTCGTCTTCGCTGACGGAGAACCGTCTGCAGAAATCGCGAAGCATTGACTGCTCGAATCCCTCCGGGAGGCGCTTTGTAAAGTACGATGCAAGATAAACGATATGTTCGCCATACCAAGAGAGCGGGGCGAAGTTGGTGTGTGAGACCACAGCACCGTAGGGGGCTGTATCTTTCATGTTCAGCCAGTATATGCCATTGGTCACATCCCGGTCGAGAGCGAGAGTCATGCAAGCGGCGCCCTGATACGGTACCGGATTCATATCAACATTGGCCAATTCTGCAGTCACCTGCGGGGGGACAGTCGATATGACACAGTCGTAAGCGCTCCCGTCTACGACCCAGCCGTCTCCCTTCCGCCGGATCTCTTTGACGGGCGTATCAAGCATGATCGAGGCGCCCTTTCTCGTTGCTTCTTCTACAAGCCGTGCAACGAATTGCTGGAAGCCTCCTTTTAGATATCCCAGGCGCTCGCCTCCTGCGCCCCTGTCCGATCGGATGGCTATGCGGGATATGAGCCAGGCTGCAGAGACCTCATCGCGACGGTCCCCAAACTTGCTCTTTAGGAGCGGCTCGAAGAATGAGGCATAGATCCCGGGACCGAGGTTCTCCAGGATGAATTCCTTTGCAGTAATGCCATCAAGCGCAGATACATCAAGCCTCCGTGAACGCAAGGTCAGTAGGCCGAGGCGGGCCTTTTCGGTGAGTGTGAGGTGGGGGTAACGAAGGATCTCGATTGGGGTGGTGAGCGGGTGAACGATCCCATCGACGTAGTAGCCGGTGGACCCTCGGAGCCATTCCAGCCTATCGGTCACCTGTAATCTGTCAAAGAGATCAAGCAGGCTGACATCGCCGGCAAAGCAATGATGATAGTACTCCTCGATCCAGTAATCTCCGATCCGGTACGAACCAAGGCAGCCGCCCGGGATGGGCCTCTTCTCGAAGAGATCCACCTGATGCGTTCCGGCGAGTTCGAGAGCCGAGACCAGACCGGATAAACCTCCCCCCACAATGCAGATCTTCATCGCTCACTCCTATCTGGAATTAATAAATGACTTTTTGGCAATAATGTATGTATGGTCTTTATACATAAGTGTGGATATAATTAATTAGTCAATATGAGGGTGTGAAGCTGAATGAGGGTCTTCTTTATAGGGTTCGGTCAGGCTGGGGGCAAAATTGTCGATATGTTCTTAGAACAGGACAAACGCATGCAGACCCAGAGTTTCAGAGGCATTGCGGTGAATACCGCGCGCACCGACCTGATGGGACTCAAAAATATCGATCTCAAAGATCGGCTCCTGATCGGGCAGACCGTGGTCAAAGGCCATGGTGTCGGGACCGATAACGTGACCGGCGCGCGGGTCGCGGCTGATGAGATCGATTCAATCATCAACGCTATTGATTCTCGAGGAACGCATGATGTCGATGCCTTTGTCATCGTCGCCGGTCTTGGTGGCGGGACAGGCTCCGGGGGATCGCCGGTTCTTGCCAGACACTTAAAGCGCATTTACCGTGAGCCGGTCTATGCGATCGGCATCCTGCCGGCTCCGGAGGAAGGCAGGCTCTATTCGTATAATGCAGCGCGTTCCCTGAGTACGCTGGTGAACGAGGCGGACAACACTTTTATTTTCGACAACAGTGCCTGGAAGAACGAGGGAGAGAGCGTTAAAGACGCTTATAATCGATTGAACGACGAGATTGTCCGTCGGTTTGGCGTGCTCTTCCGCGCAGGTGAGGTTGGCAGGGCGGGCGTCGGTGAGATGGTCGTGGATTCGAGCGAGATCATCAACACTCTCCGCGGTGGGGGTATCAGTTCTGTGGGATACGCCATCAGCGAGAGGATCAGCCCCCGCACGAAGCAGAGTCAGGGGCTCCTCTCCGGCCTGATTCGCAAGAAGGAAAAGACCGAGGAAGTGCTGACCGGGGAGGATAAGTCGGCGAAGATCATCGCTCTTGTTCGGCGTGCGATGCTCGGGCGTCTCACCCTGCCATGCGATTACTCGACGGCTGAACGCGCTCTGGTCCTTCTCGCGGGGCCGCCCGAGGAGATGGACCGGAAGGGCGTTGAGAAATCGAAGAGCTGGGTGGAGGAGAATATCGCCGGCGTCGAGGTGCGTGGTGGGGATTACCCGGTGCAGAGCGATTACGTCGCTGCGGTGGTGGTCCTTGCGACGATCGGGAACGCTCCCCGGATCACCGAGCTCCTTGAGATTGCAAAGGCTACAAAGGAAGATGTTCTGAAGTCGAAAGAGAAGCGCTCGAGCATGTTTGACGACGGGATAGAACCACTGTTTGAGTGAGGGGCATTATGGAGACAGGCATCAACAGATGGATCATTCTCATGCTGGCACTCCTCTGTGCTGTGCAGGTGGCATCGGCGGCGGGCTTTGACGTCAAGAGTGAGACCATTAATCCTGCAAGTGGTCCTCTTGAGCCCGGCCAGCAGGTGACCGCGCGTTATGTGCTCACCTATGAGATGGCCACCAATGACGACGGAACCGATGAAACATTTGAGTTCAGTACCGGGCTGCAGGACCCTGTCTGGGACTTCAAGATTTACCGCGATGGAGTCGCCATCTATACCACCAAGAAGACCGGATTCTATCCCGTCCTGACGGAGTTTGAGATCTCCTACGGCGATGGGAAGACCGAACTGGATGTCCAGTTGCGCGGCAAGGTTCCCACGAGCACGTCTGGAAAGGTTCTGGTGACAAAGATCGAACACCTGCAGAAAGAAACCGTCAGGGATACTCACTCCGTGACCCGCGACGTCGTGACCTCGGCTCAGGTCCAGGGCTCTCTCTCCGCCCAGCAGCAGCGCCTCAAAGACCTGAAGGCCAACATGGACGAGAAATCTGCTCAGGGCGTGGACATCTCCGCCGTCCAGACCGAGTACAACGCTGCGAGCCAGGCCCTCGCCAGCGCTGCGGCGGCTGGTCCGGCACAGGCGGCGGGTTACATCTCCACAGCAACGAAGGCCCTTGACAAGGCTGAAGTGCTCCTCGATAAGGCATGGGCTGAGAAGGAGGTCTCCAACGCCGGTGCAGCAATCGAGACGCTTGATGAGATGATCACCTACTTTGTAGAGGAGCGCTCGATGAAGAGCGATGCGCAGGTGGTCGCCATCATAACCAAGCGCGAGAGCGCGGTTCAGTTCTATACGCAGGCGCAAGACAGCCTGAATGCCGCGAATTACTCTCAGGCTCGCTCGAAGGCGTCCGATGCCCTGAGCAAGGCGAACGACGCGCTGGCCGACGCAAATGCGCTGAAGGAGAAGATCGGCGAGGGATTCAACTTGGGCAACCTCCTGGGGGGTAATCTTCTTCTCTACATCGGTATCGGGATCGTCATCATCCTGGGTATCGTGGGAGTCGTTCTCTACCGTAGGAAGACCCGCTGGGATGAACTTGGATAATCATCGGTAAACTCTCATTTTTTAACCCATTGAAACGCCGTTGTTTCGATTCTGGTGTTCATCCCTATCTTAAAAGGTCGGAACTCTTTAAACTCCTGTCTTCGCGCTTTCTATACTCAATTTCCTGCTAATCTTTGCGCTCATAAGCATGCTATTGGCGAGTCCGGTACAGTGAACTGTGGCAACTCGCGTACTGAGGTATTCGGGGGTATATTTCAACAATAGATGGACTGCAGTCCGAAGCGCGATGGCTCGTTGGAGCGGGTGGGGTCTCGATAGGTAATAAGGTGATACTCTGACTGCAGGTTCCAGGTGCTTCCCGCCCTTCGGACAGTCGTTGAGCACGGGCCTTGTATGGGTCTGCGCAAGTCCAGCTGTTGTCATACCTAAAAATGGGGGCCTACCACCGTCAAACGGTGACGGGGCGGCGGGTCCCGGTTACTGAATCCGCAGTCCCAGACCGATGGCTCAAAAGGTATTCAGGCCGTCGTTCCGGCCGGAGCTTTCGTGAATACTTCTATAATCCGGTTACCCACGTTTCCGTTCCGCAGGAAGTAATACTCAAGCAGCCTGTCTTTGTTCTCCTCGTAGGAGAACCAGTAGTTCAACCGGTAGGCCTCTTTTGTGTAGCCCTCGAGAGCCGGGTAGGTGTCGTCGTCGCGGGTGATCACCACGTCGAAGTCTCCACTATATATCGTCGGTTCGCTCACCTTCTGGCTATAGTAACTGAGCTTCGAGGCATTCTCGCCCCGATAGTACCAGGGCAGCGGCCAATAGTTGTCGGTCGCGATCGCTACCCGGTCTGCAGCATCGATCTTGGCAAAGACCTCCCGCAGCTCTTCGGAGTTCTGCACCTGCACGATGGGTTCGTTGATGTCTGCCGGGGTGAATGCCACATGGAGCGTCATGCCGATCAGGAAGATGCTGGCGACGGCGGCGATGACTGCCTTCCTTGTGGTCATCGCATAGACCGCAACGAAGATCATGGGCAGGAGCTGGTGGAGGATCAGCCACGGCACCTTCTCGCCGATGTAGGCATAGGCCGCAAGTGAGAGGAACATCCAGAATATAGCAAAACGTGCGAACTCCCTCTGTCGGTCGACGGGCTGAATCTTCCCGGTACCTGAGAGTATCTCGCGGAGGTGATCTTTGAAGCCCAATCTTTGCTCGACAGGGAGAGGTTCTACCGTTGGGGGCACTTCCTCACGGTCCTCCGCACCATCTCCTATCTCCGGGGTTCCCGCACGGCCCATCCTTTGCTCTCTCCATCGGAAGATGATGCCGCGAATATCGATGAACTGCAGGATCCCTACTACGGCAAGGATCAGGATCGGTATCTCATAGAGTACAAAGAGCAGGATATAGAAGTACGGTGGTCCTCCGAGGCGCTGCATCTGGTGCATTGCCATCCAGTGATCGATAGCCTGGATCCACCAGGTCAGAGCCAGCTCCGGGTGGGCGCCGAACGATGAATAGAAGGCCACCATGATCCCGAACGCAACGAGGACGCCGAGCACGAGATCCCTGATCCAGTGGGTAGGGAGCTGTACCTTTCTTGTCCAGATCAGATAGAGGAGGTACACCCCAAAGATCAGGATGATGATCGGCATGTTCTCCTTTGCGGACATCCCAAAACCAATCGCCGCTCCGGCAATCAGCGCATATCGCATCTGTCGCCGCTCAAAGTAGTAGAGAAGGGCGACGAGGAGCACCATCGTGAAGAATGCGATGAAGATGTCGTTTCGGAGAAATCGTGAGAAATAGACCATATTTGGTGATACGGCAAGGAAGAGCGCCGCTACCAGGGTCTGTTTCTTATCGAGATACCCAAGTTTATAGATCGGATAGACCAGCAGGACAAGCAACGTACCGAGCAGTGCCGGGAAGAACCGGCCCACAATGTCGGAGTCCCCGAGGAGTGAGAAGAACCCGGCCGTCACATAGTAAAGGAACGGCCCGTGATACATGGGGTCGTACATGTAGACCCCTTCGGTCAGGAGCCGATATGAGAACCACGCGTGGATAGCCTCGTCGTGGTGGAAGAGTTTTAGATCTAAAAATAAAAAGCGCAGGGCAATTGTGGCCAGAAGTATGAGGAGAAAAACCCCCTCGAATGAGAGTCGTTCACGGAACCGTGTCGTGAACACGGCGGCCTTCACGCCGCTCCCACCTCAACTCTCCAGCACAATTTCGATGCCGATATCTTTTGGAACCTGAATACGCATCAACTGACGGAGTGCGCGTTCATCTGCATCGATATCGATGAGCCTCTTGTGCACCCGCATCTGCCAGCGGTCCCAGGTTGCAGTACCTTCGCCATCAGGGCTTTTCCTGGTGGGCACCACGAGTTTCTTCGTGGGCAGCGGAATCGGACCAGCCAGATTGACGCCGGTACGCTCTGCTATCTCTTTGATCCTATCGCAGACCATCTCAATTTCTTTGAAATCAGTTCCGGAAAGACGTATTCTGGCCTTCTGCATCTTCACCACCAAAAAAATTGTAGGTACTTTCTTATCTCATCTGCTTGGGCGTGATGTTGATACACATGCCTGCTGCAATGGTTGAGCCCATATCCCGGATAGCGAACCGCCCAAGCTGCGGGATCTCCTTGACCTTCTCGATGACCATGGGCTGGGTTGGCCGAATCTTGACGATAGCCGCATCGCCGGCCTTGAGGAACGTTGGGTTCTCCTCCTTGGTCTGGCCGGTGCGCGGGTCAAGTTTCTTCTGGAGCTCGACGAAGGAGCATGCGATCTGGGCGGTGTGGCAGTGGAAGACCGGGGTGTAGCCGGCGGTTATTGCGCTGGGGTGGTGGAGCACAACAATCTGTGCGACGAATTCCTCTGCAACGGTTGGAGGCACGTCGGCAGGACCACAGACGTCACCACGGCGGATATCGCCCTTGCCGATACCCCTGACGTTGAACCCGACGTTGTCGCCTGGAAGCGCCTGCGGGATCTCCTCGTGGTGCATCTCGATGGACTTAACCTCACCCTCCTTGTTTGCGGGCATGAAGCTGACCTTCATTCCCTTCTTCATGACACCGGTCTCGACACGGCCGACGGGCACAGTCCCGATACCGGAGATCGAGTAGACGTCCTGAATGGGAAGCCGCAGGGGCAGATTAACGGGTTTCTCCGGCTCCTTGAGTGCATTCAGCGCATCGAGGACCGTCGGGCCCTTGTACCAGGGGGTGTTCCCGCTGAGTTTTGCGATGTTGTCGCCGACAAACGAGCTCATCGGGATGAAGCTGATCTCATCAGGCTTGTATCCGACTACCTTGAGCAACTGGGAGAGCTGCTCCTTGACCTCGTTGTAGCGCTTCTCGTCGTACTTGACGACATCCATCTTGTTGATACCGACGATCAGCTGGGTGATGCCGAGGGTACGAGAGAGGAAGACGTGCTCCTTGGTCTGCTCCATCACACCGTCTGGTGCGGCGACGACCAGCAGCGCGGCATCTGCCTGGGACGCACCCGTGATCATGTTCTTGACGAAGTCACGGTGGCCGGGACAGTCCACGACGGTGAAGTAGAACTTGTCGGTATCGAACCGCTTGTGCGCGATATCGATGGTGATACCACGTTCACGCTCTTCCTTGAGGCTGTCCATAACCCAGGCGAACTCAAACGAGCCCTTACCCTTGGCTTCGGCCTCCTTCCTGTACGACTCGATGATATGGGTCGGTACGGCTCCAGTCTCAAAGAGCAACCGACCGACGGTAGTAGACTTTCCGTGGTCGATGTGTCCAATTACTGCTAAATTCATGTGGGGCTTTTCAGCTGCCATAAATTGTTTCCTCCACTCAGATAGGCCTGTCAGCACGAACAGCCTGCTTATGCGAGTAACTTATACGTAGGACGTTCTCAATATAAAGCATTTCTATGTGCTTGGTGAATATGCACTCCCCCAAAACTCCAGTTAATCGACAGAATCTTATCCTCCTGGAATCTACGTTCTTCATATCATGAAGACACTTGAATTTCACCGTGACGATGCGAAGGACCGGGTGACGGTCGCGTGCGCAGATCGTGAAGTTTCAGTTTACTCTTACTGCGGTTACTGTCGACACTGTGCAGGTGTCCGGGTCGGCAAGCGGGTGATCCCGACGCCGCAGCGCCAGGCGCTCTTTGGTGTCCGGCAGGGTGGAAGCCTGGACGAAAATCTGTTAAACGCTGCGGTCATGTTTAATACCCTCGTCCGTGACGGCAGCGCAATCGAGTGTGAGGATGACGCTGGTGAGGGGTTCCGCTCGATGTACCGCTTTTAGATTGGGGATGTGTGTCGCCGGGCCGGGTCGACCGATATCCGCCAGGATCCACCTGCCCGGTCCGGCTGAATGTTTTGGGCTATTGAGCTCCTCTTAATCCTCAGTTTTCTCTTCCTTTGGCCCGAACTCTCTCCTGATCTCCTCTGCAAACTTCTCAAACCCTATCTCATCCATCTGATCCGCGAGGAACCGGTCACTCCATGCGCTGCGGTAGACCCAGTAGACGATCTTATCAACCACCTCGACGACCTCATCCTCGGTCTCAACTGTGACGAGTTCCTGCCCAGCGCGCGGGGATGCTCCACGCCGTCCGCCGACTGTGATCTGATAGTGATCATACTCCGACTTCAGAAGGTGGTAGGGACAGGAGTGGATGCAGATGCCGCACTGAACGCATTTGTTCTCGTCAAGGACGGAGATGCCATTCTTCAGGGATATAGCGCATTCTTTGCAGTACTCTACGCAGGTTCCGCATCCTGTGCAGAGTCCGGGTATGCGCAATGGCCGGATCCGGCCGATGATCCCGATATCGTTCAGGAGCGGGCTGTTGCACATACGGGTACAGCCGGATATGGCGATGCGAAGCCGTATGGGGAGTTCTTTCCCAAAGACCCGCTGATCAATCTTCCGCGCGAGATCTATCGTCTCGCAGTTGGCGTACTTGCACCGCTCCGTCCCCGGGCACGCCATGATATTCACCACCTCGTTATACTCCGCCCCGATGGGTGTCCCATTCTTCTCGAGTGCTTTGGCGACCTTTGGAAGGTTCTCGGGGTTTATATGCGGGATCTCCACTGTCTGGCGCATGGTCAGATGGAGTGAGCCGTCCCCGAACTTCTCACTGATCTTTGCTAACTGCTTGATCTGGGTTGCAGAGAGAACGCCTGCCGGGATCCGTACCCGTACCGTCGCATAGTCTGCGTTCCGTTCAGTGATGACTCCTCCCCGGGAGTAGAGGGCCTGATCTTGCATCATCCTAAAGTAGTAACGGTCGCCAGCATAAAAAAGGTGATTACATGAGAGCAAGGAGGAGGATTGTTCCCGCCCTGACAATCTCGTTTGTAGCCCCGACAACGTCGCCGTTGACACCGCCAAAGAGCCGGCGGGAGAGGGCAAGCATGAGTGCGGCGATGATACCCGTGCCTGCGAGAGCAAGTGCGATCCCTAGCCGGGGCAATGGCAACAGGAAGAGCGGTAGCGCAAGAACGGTTGCCGGGATCAGGAACCAGGGTTTTGCATATCCATGGAGGTAGGAGTGGATCCCCTCCCGGAACGGCACGCCGAGGGTGGTCAGGTACGACATTGCGACCTTCGCGCAGACCTCAGCGACGAGGATGGCTGCCGGGAGATTCGCCACGCTCTGGAGCCCTGAGTACGCAAGAAGCGTGACGATGATCCCCGCCGCAACGGCGCCGGCCCCCGTGGTCCGGTCGGTCATGGCCGCGACCCTTTTCTCCCGGCTCCCGTGTGCCATAAGTCCGTCACCAAAGTCCAGCAGGCCGTCGAAGTGGTTGCACCCGGAGAGTATGAGTACTGCCGCGAGAGCTACGGTGGCAGCCACCGTAGGAGATGCTATCCAGTATACGATGCCGGCCGCAATCCCACCGATGACATAGCCCGCGAGCGGGTAGAGGTAAGAGCGGCGGGCGAAGTGCTCAAACTCGACTGGTCTCCCGAGGGGGAGCGATGTGCAGAACTGCAGGAGGGCTAGAACGGATTTCACATTGACTCACTGTAGAGACGCGATGTGCAGCCTGCGATCAGTCCGGCTATGGCGTCGTCGAGGAAGGGCCCGAGTTCCTTTAAGATGCCCGGTTTCTTCTGATCGTAACGGGTGAACTCGAATCGTGCGTAGGTCCCCCCGATCACCTCGGCGATGGCCATGCCGATGATCTCGTCCGAGAGCAAAAAGACCGGATCGTCGGCGATCTCTGAGTTCTTCCGCTTTACGTAGAGTTCGTCCTCAAGCAGTATGGCGCCGAGGAGGAGGGATGAAATGTTCGGGTCGTCCAGAGCCTTTCGGATCTTTTCATCGAGCCTGCGCACGGCCTCATCTGCTCCAACCCCGTGGGGAACGTAGAGTTCCATCGCCGTGGCGACGATATCATCTCTTTTGATGCCTCTCTCTTCCAGCCTGCGCTCTATTTCAAACATTGCTCAAGTATTGGCGATGTGAGGTATTTTGGCGTTTGTATTGGCGAGGCCCAAGAGATGGCCGAAGATCGTCGACGCGCGGGCGGGGCAAGCGTGTGGCACTGGCGATGCGAAGAGCAGAGTTTGGAGATCCCTTATGGTTTTTAGAGTAACTCCAGCCAAAAAGGGAGGTGTATGAGCACCGCAAGGTGCGGGTACCGGTGTTCACCAATGAATTGAAGCACCGAGTATCGAGTTCGGGATAACAGGCGAGACCTGAAGCCGAAAGATGCTGCAGCTGCCCGGGAAAGCCCTGTGACAAACCTCGTGGTCGATGCGCGCCCCGGACCTGTAACACCCGCCCCCGTATCTTCCAGTATCTTCCTGACAGCAACCTCTACTACCCCGCCCCCCTCACATTGTACTGATGTCTCGTCCATTTCTCTCAAATGATCCACAGTTCAGGCCCAAGCGCCCGATGATGGCGCTTATCCTCGGCAATACTCTGCTCTCCACCATCCCCGGCATATCCGGTGCCGGGCCGACCCCCGAAAAGACCCTGCTCACACCGAACCTGGACGCGGAACTCGTCACGACCGGCGCGATCACGAGCGTCTCGGCCAGGCCGAACACTCCTACCGGGTGCCCGACGCCGGCGAGCATCACCCGGTCAATGGTGGAGCTGACGGGCCTTGCTCCAATCTTCATCAATGCAGGGCTTGTCCATCCTCCAACCGTCCCCTGCCTGGACGTTTACGGGAGCCCGGGCGGCGACCCCCGGAAAGAGGATGCTGTGCCGCAGGCAGCGCAACTCTATGAGCGGGGTGAGATGATCGGGAGGCTCCTTTCGCAGTACAGCGACTTTTTGATGCTTGGCGAGTGTGTCCCCGGCGGCACCACCACTGCTCTCTGCGTCCTGCGGGCGCTCGGCTACAATGCCTCGGTCAGCAGCGCCTTTGCCGAGAACCCTCTCGGCCTGAAGGATTCTATCTGCAGGGAGGCGCTTGCCCGCATCGAGGCCGCCGGGGTCCACGAGCCGCTGGATATTCTCCGTGCTACGGGCGACCCCATGATGCCGGTGGCGGCGGGAATCGCAAGCACGTACACCGGAGAGATCTTCTTTGCCGGCGGGACCCAGATGCTTGCCGTCGCGGCTATCTTAAAAGGGCTCCATAAAAGGGTGCCGCGCCTTGCAACAACGGTCTATGTCAGGGACGACCCCTCCGCGGGATTTGTTCGTTCGGTCGCCGATGTCGGCGCTACCGCGTACTTCGTCGACCCGAACTTCGGCGATATTGGACATCCCGGGCTCGCTCGCTACTGCATCGGCGAGGTCAAAGAAGGTACGGGTGCTGGAGGTGCCCTGATGCTCGCCTATCTTATGGGTCACAAACCCGAGGAGATCACTCAAAAAGTCTATGATTTTGTCAGGCAGTATGCCTGAGGAAGGACTATACCTTTTTAAATCCACCTATATACAATGCTTCCACTCTATGTGGTTAATAATTACGGACAGTTCAACCACCTGATCCTCCGAACGCTTCGTGACATGGGTATTGAGACCAAGATGATCTCGAACGAGACGCCCCCGACCGAGGTCGCCCGGGGGTGCCGGGGGGTCATCCTTGGCGGCGGTCCAACTCTTGAGCGCATCGGCGTCGCCCCTAAATACCTGGATCTCGGTATTCCGGTTCTTGGTATCTGTCTTGGGTTGCACATCATGGCGACGGCCCGGGGAGGCATGGTCCGCCGGGGTGCTAGAGGAGGGTTCGGTGCGGTCGAGGTCGATATTCTCGAGCGAAACCCTCTCCTGGAGGGTTACCCGGACAGGATGCAGGTATGGGCATCCCACGCAGATGAGGTCTCGGTCGTTCCGGAAGGGTTCGTCCGGCTTGCAGAATCGGAGATCTGCAGTGTGGAGGCGATGGCCTCTCCCAATGAGCGTCTCTATGGTGTCCAATGGCATCCGGAGGTCAGTCATACTGTCAATGGACGGCTTCTCTTTGAGAATTTCAACCGAATATGCTTGGAATAGATGATGTTGCGAACCGGATCAGGTCCGTCGGGTTTCGTTGCCTGGGGTGTGGTGCCTGCTGTCGGCGGGTCGCCGAGGACTCGAACCTCGTGCTGGTGAGCCCTGCTGAGGTTAGAAAGATCATGGCGGCAACGAAGATGTCCTGGGATGAGGTTGCCGAGCCCTATCCGGACTTTATCGAGTCTGAATCTGGCGGCCAATATACCCTTGCCTGGTGCATCCGGCGCAATGAGGATGCATGTATCTTTCTTCGGGACGGCAGATGCTCAATCTATCCTCACCGCCCCTGGATCTGCCGCACGTACCCTTTTATGCTGGTCGACGACGACCTTTTGGTCTCGGAATGCCCTGGCCTTGGCACACCACTCTCTCTCCACGATGCGCATGTTGCAGCGGCCGACCTCTGCAGGAGGCAGGCCGCTGAGACCGCAGAGGAGATCGGCCTGCGCGCTGCCTATCAGAGGGCAGTGGTACCGCCGGGAAAGCGCGCCGTGATCGATAGTGAAGGCATGAAGGTGCTCAATGGCTGAGATTCGCCTTGTCGGGACGGCGCACGTCTCACAGAAGAGCATTGATGAAGTCCGGTCGGCTATCGAGGAGTTCCAGCCCGACATCGTCGGCGTAGAACTCGACCGGGGCCGATACATAGCGCTCACTCAGGAGGTGGCCGAACCTTCGGTCACAGATATCCTAAAGGGCGGGAACTTCGGGCAGCTCCTCGTCCAGTGGGTGCTTACCTTCATCCAGCAACGGATCGGCGCCGAGACTGGTGTTAAACCCGGCTCTGAGATGCTGGCCGCTATCGAGGAGGCCCAGGCGCATCAGATATCTGTGGGACTTATAGACCGGGATATTCGGATCACGCTTGCCCGGTTCTGGGGAAAGATGGGGATCTGGGAGAAGACCAAACTCATCGGTGCTCTGCTCTACTCGCTGGTGGGGGTTGAGGGCCAGGAACTTGATGTGGATGAGCTCACGAACCAGGATGTGGTGAGTGCCGCGATGGAGGAGTTCCGGAAGTTCTCCCCAAAGGGTGCACAGGCTCTCATCGATGAGCGGGATGCCTATCTTGCTCACCAGATCTTGATGCTCGGGACCCAGTACGAGAGGGTGCTTGCAGTCGTCGGTGCCGGACACATCCAGGGGGTGCAGCGTTACCTTGACGCACCGGAGACGCTGCCGCCGCTCCAGTCCCTGACGGGTGAGGTGAAGGGTCTGCCGTGGGCGAAGATCTTTGGAGCGGGCGTCACAGTCCTCTTCCTCCTCCTGATCGCTGCGATAGCCTTCTCCGGTGTGGGGCTCGATGTTCTGCTGGCCGCTCTCGTCTACTGGGTTCTGATCAATGGTATCTTGAGCGCCGCGTTCACGCTGCTTGCCGGTGGACATCCTCTCTCGGCGGCTACGGCGTTCGCCGTCTCCTGGATGACGTCGCTCAACCCCCTGCTTGCGGCCGGGTGGTTTGCAGCCTATGTTGAGGCAAAGATGCGAAAGCCTGCCATCGGAGATTTGAAACGGATCATCGTGGCGGAGACCTTCTCCGAGATGCGGAGGATCCCGCTCTTTAGGGTGGTGCTGGTTGCAGCTCTTGCGAACGTCGGGAGCACACTCGGGACTGTTGCCTATTTCCTCTTCATCTTCCCGTTCCTAGGGGTCGATCCAACCGTGGTCGTCACCGACGGTTTTACGAACATGCTGCAGATGATACAGGACCTCTTTTAGGGTCGGGTCCCGATCTGGACTACCTCTGCTTCCCTTTCCCCAAGGTATTTAGGCCTGGAGGGCCCACCATCGTTTCATGAGTCCGATTGGTGGAACGGTTAATCTTGCTGTCACCGTGATACGGAGTCGGCACAGCGTGCGGAAGTACAAGGACACCCCTATCGAGGAGAAGATCCTCAAAGATGCGCTCGACTGTGCACGCCTTGCACCGACCGCAAGGAACGAGCAGCCCTGGCTCTTTGGGGCCATCCGGAATCGCGAGACCCTTCAGGCGATCGCGAATCTCGCCGAGAACGCAAGATTCATCGCCGATGCGCCTGTCTGCTTTGCCATCTTCGGGAAGAAGGATGCAAAATACTACCTTGAAGACTGCTGTGCGGCGACGATGCAGCTCATCCTCGCGCTCCAGTCATGGGGGGTTGGGTCCTGCTGGGTTGCGGGGGAGAAGAAAGAGTATGCTGAAGACGTCAGAACCCTTCTCAATGTCCCGGACGAATATACGCTTGTCTCTCTCGTGCCTGCAGGGTACCCCGAGGAAGTCCAGATCAAGCAGAAGAAGATCCTTGATGAGGTCACGTTCTTCGAGCGCTACGAGGAGGAAGAGTGACCGCGTATAAATCGCGGGATATTCAAAATCTCTTTTTATACCCTTAAAGATCACTCTGCTTCGCCGGACAGTACGGACAGAGGGCATTCCCGACATCGTTGGCCCTCTCTCGAACGGGACAGAGGTACTCCCCGTTCTTTACCTCTACCTTGAGTCCGCCGGGAAATGGGGTGCCCACCGGATGGGCGGGGCGGTCGAGGACGAAGAGGTTGAAGGCGGCAAGGAGGAAGTAGAGGAGTTCGAAGTGCTGCTCCTCCGTATTGCTGGCAAGGCACGTCTTCTCGACCATGTTGCAGAAGTCCTGAAACTCACTGGAGATTGGTCCGTCTGGTATGCCTCGCTTGCCCTGGCGGACTGTTGAGATGAGCCTGTGGTGCGTCGCAAAGATCTGCTCCATGATCCATGGGTAGAGGCGCTGCCGGTATCCTGCAGGGACGCCCTTAAGATCCCGCTCCACCCGTTTGCGCATCTCCTGGAGATCCAGAAGCGAGTACTGCGAGACTGCCTGGTAGAGGACTTCTGCGAGTTCCATCCGCGTCTTTGCCGACCGCAAGCTGGAACAGATTTGGCGGACGCCCGAGGGACCCTGGATTGTGCTCATCGTCAGTGTATGATCTTTGATCGCCGGGGGTATCAGTTCTCCCCTGGGGTGTCGCGTAACAGAAATATTTATAATACATGGAAGGAAACTTCCTTCTGATATGTGGCGAGAACACGTTATGGTGAGCTGGGGGTCGGGGTATGATTGACTCCGGCGATACGGCGTTTATTCTGATCTGTACGGCACTGGTCATGCTGATGACGCCAGGAGTGGGACTCTTCTATGGCGGGCTCGTGCGCCGGAAGAATTTCATCTCCATGCTCGCACTGGCATTCATCGCACTTGCCCTCGTCAGCATCCAGTGGGTCATCTGCGGCTACAGCCTCGCCTTCGGCACCGACGTTCATGGGGTGATCGGAGGCCTTGAGTACGTCTTCCTGCAGGGTGTCGGGATGGATGGCGATGGGATCCCGGACCTGCTCTTTATGGCCTTCCAGATGGTCTTTGCGGGCCTCACGCTTGCAATCGTGACATCCGGGGTTGCGGAGCGGATAAAGATGAGTTCGTTCGTCGTCTTCGGCCTGCTCTGGACGACGCTGGTCTACGACCCGCTCGCCCACTGGGCTTGGGGCGGTGGATGGGCTGCCGAGCTCGGTGCGCTCGACTTTGCTGGCGGCACGGTCGTTCATATCAGTTCGGGCTTTGCGGCGCTTGCGCTCGCCCTCGTCATCGGGAAGCGTCTCGGGTTCGGTTCGCATGGCATGGAGCCGAACAACATCCCGATGGTCCTCCTCGGCGGGGCCCTCCTCTGGTTTGGATGGTTCGGGTTCAACGCCGGAAGCGCTCTTGCTGCGGACGGCCTTGCGGCGAACGCGTTTGTCGTAACAAACATCGCTGCCTCTGCCGGAGCGCTCGCCTGGCTCTGCGCCGCCTGGGTCCGCGGGAGACCTGGATCGGTTGGGATGATCAGCGGCGCAATTGCGGGCCTCGTCGCCATCACCCCGGCGGCCGGATTCGTCAGCCCCATGGCTGCCATTCCGATCGGTGCCCTCGCCGGCCTTGTCTGTTACGGAGCCCTGCTCCTCCGGATCAGATTGGGTCTTGACGAGAGCCTGGATGCCTGGGCGATCCACGGCATGGGGGGCATCTTTGGCGCTCTCGCGACCGGGATATTTGCTGTCGCCGCGGTTGGGGGCGTGGATGGCCTGTTCTACGGAAACCCAGGTCAGTTCCTCATCCAGTTCGTGGATGTTGCTGTGGTCGTAGCTTACTCATTCGGCGTGACCTATATCATTGCAAGGGCTGTGGATGCGGTGATGGGCCTGCGCGTTAGCGAGGAAGAGGAGTACGTCGGGCTGGACATCGCCCAGCACGGCGAGTCTGTCCGTGTATGATGGAGTGGTGCAGATGAAGATGGTAACTGCGGTTATCAGGCCCGAGATGTTTGATGCCGTGAAAACGGCACTCGAAACGAGCGGGATCTATGGAATGACCGTGAGCGAGGTGATGGGGCGAGGAGCCCAGAAGGGCATCGCCCTCCGGTTCCGGGGAAAGACGGTGCCGGTCGAACTCATCCCGAAGGTGAAGATCGAGATGGTGGTCCGGGATGCCGACGTCGATACGGTCCTCGGGATCGTCCGGGCAAACGGCCGGACCGGAAAGCCCGGAGATGGTCGGGTCTTTGTCTCATCGGTCGAGAGGATCTGCAAGGTGCGGACGGATGAGGAGGAGCCGGCCGACCAGTAGTCCTTCTTTTTGAGGCCGTCCGGGAACGCCTTTGCGCAGGGACAGCCTACATCTAGCAGCGTTCACGCGTTGACATGCTCTCTTTTGCAGTTTTGGCCGGTTGCTGTTTTCCCGGTCGGTGCTCAAACTCCATTCCTGGAGGAGCGTCGATCACCGATACATGGGATCGTATAATCGTATCTCATGGCACGGTATCCACGAGAGTATCGCCACGGTCCACTACTTCGGATTTTTATCGGTTGAAGGTGCTGGTTGTCACGATGGGGCAGTTTTCTGTACTGGTTCCCTCGCTCCTCACCTTCGCTATAGCGCTCCGGTGCGTGGAAGAATGGTTGGGCGTGGGGTGAAATGAGTTGTTTCTACTCCTGGAAATGCGGCAGAACCTCGTTTCTGTAGAACTCCATGAACTCCCGCTGCTGGTGCCCGATCTGGTGGATGCAGACGTGGTCGAACCCCATCCGGATCTTCTCCTCGATCTTTTTGATGTGCGCCTCCGCATCGGGACCGCAGACCACATGCTTTGCGACATCCTCCGGTGTCGCCATCTTTGCCAGCTGCTCGTAATGGGCCGGTGTGGGGAGGAGCCTGTTGAGTTCTCCGGTGTTTGCAGGGATCGGCCACTGCTCGTAGGCTGTTGTCTGCCCTTCCTCCTCGGTCTCCGCCCAGCAGACCGAGACCTCGATATACGCCGGTTTGTCTGCGCCCCCGGAATCCCGAAAGACAATGAGGGTTTCTTCGGCATTTGTCCCTGGGTTGATGAACCCGTCCCCTACCCGGGCGGCCATGGATGCGCTGATCGGGCCTTCGGATGCGATGTAGATCGGGGGGAGTTGTTCGGGAAGGGTGAAGATTTGCGCATTCTCCAGGGTGTAGAAGGTGCCGTAGTAACTCTGCATGCCCCCTTTCCAGAGCGTCCTGATCACTTCTACCGCCTCCTCGAGCATCTCAATCCGGACCCGCGCCGGAGGCCAGTAACTGTTGAAGATGTGTTCGTTGAGGTTCTCGCCCGATCCAAGCCCGAGAATGAACCGTCCCGGCATCATGGTCCCGGCAGTAGCTGCAGCCTGCGCAATGATGCCGGGGTGTATTCGCATCGTCGGGCAGGTGACTCCCGTTATCAGCTGCAGGTCTGCCGTCACCTGGGAGATGCCGCCGAGGACTCCCCAGACGAACGGACTCTCACCCTGCCGGTTTGTCCAGGGGTGGTAGTGATCTGATATCATGGCAAATGTAAACCCGGACTCTTCCGCCATTCGGGCGTTGCAGACGAGATCCTGGGGACCATGCTCCTCGCATGCCAGTTTATAACCGATTTCAACCATCCGTCATCACATCCGCACCATCGATACAGCCATTCCGGTTCTCAACTCTTTGAGACATGAGGTGTCATTGGCGCCGGCTACCTCAAGCATCCCGATGCATATATGTTTCCCCCGGGCCGGCACCAGATAAATACAATCTTTATCATACAGGTATTGTATGGCAACGCCAACTCTCCAGGTGGCGCTCGATCTCCTCGAGCTCGATCGTGCGGTAGAGATCGCAGAAGAAGCGGTTCGTGGCGGTGCGGATTGGATTGAAGCAGGCACACCCCTGATCAAGAGCGAGGGCATGCAGGCCGTGCGAGTGCTCCGGGAACGCTTCCCCGAGCATGAAATTGTGGCTGATATGAAGATCGCCGATACCGGGGCAGTTGAAGTGGAGATGGCGGCGAAGTCCGGTGCCGATATCATCTGCATCCTCGCCGACGCCGATGACACCGTGATCGCCGAAGCGGTCCGTTCGGCCCGCAAGTATGGCGTCCGGATCATGGCGGACCTCATCAATGTCGACGACCCGGTCACCCGGTCCCACGAACTGGCTAAACTCGGTGTCGATTACATCAACGCTCATGTTGGCATCGATCAGCAGATGATCGGCAGGTCGTCACTCGCCCTTCTCCGCCGCCTTGCCGGGGAGGTGAGCATCCCGATCGCCGTCGCCGGGGGGCTCGATGCAGAGACCGCATCCGAAGCGGTCGCTGCCGGGGCATCGATCGTGATCGTAGGCGGGAATATTACCAAGGCCGCCGACGTCACCGGGGCGGCGCAACGCATCCGAAACGCGATCGATCGGCCCGAGATCCGGCCGCGTGAAGAAGAGAGTCAGGAAGCCGTCATCCGTCGCCTCTTAGAGGGGGTTTCCGCACCGAACGTCACCGACGCCATGCACCGGAAAGGAGCCATGGCGGATCTCATCTCGATCTGCGGGAGGGTAAAAGCGGTCGGTCAGGCGGTGACGGTTCGGACTCTTGCTGGAGACTGGGCAAAACCCGTTGAGGCGATAGATGTTGCCGGGCCCGGTGATGTCCTCGTTATCAGCAACGAAGGACGGACGGATGTTGCGCCCTGGGGAGAACTGGCTACTCACTCGGCCCGGAACCGGGGTATCGCGGGCATCGTGATCGACGGGGCGGTCCGGGACGTCGATGATATCCGCGAGATGAAGTTCCCGGTCTTTGCCAAGGCGACCGTCCCGAACGCCGGCGAGCCCAAAGGTCTTGGAGAGATCAACACCGAGATCGTCTGCTGCGGCCAGGTAGTGCGGCCGGGCGACTGGATCGTCGCCGACGAGAGCGGTGTCGTGGTCGTTCCCCGGGAGCGGGCCTACGAGGTCGCTCGCCGGGCGATGGAGGTGAAGAAGACCGAAGAACGGATCCGCGAGGAGATCCGGCGTGGTCGGACGCTCTCGGAGGTGGCGGAACTCCTGAAGTGGGAGAAACGGCGCTGACCGACGACGATCCCTCTGTCTTTATCTGAACGCAAGACATAGTTATCGATCACTCGAAACCCTGGCGGTTTTCCGGGAGGAGCGGCGGCATGTTGCAGGGCATCAGGGAGGCGATCGTTGAGGTTGTCCAGGCGGTTCTTCCCATCATCCTGATCATCGTCGTCCTTGAGATTGTGGTGCTCCGTGCGACGCCGCCAGATCTCCTTCTGTTTCTGCTAGGGAGCGTCATGGTCGTCCTCGGGATCGCCCTCTTTCTCTCCGGTGTGAAGGCGGGCCTTCTTCCCATAGGTGAGGCGATCGGCTCCGAGTTTTCTGTCCGGGGTTCACTCGCGCTGATCATCGCTGGAACGTTCCTGTTTGGGTTTCTCACGATCGTCGCCGAGCCGAACATCCGTGTCCTTGGGGAGATGCTTGATACCGTCACGGGGGGTGGCATACCGTCCGGACCCCTGACCCTTGTGATCGCAGTCAGTGTTGGCTTCATAGTCACTGCAGGTGTCCTCAGAATCATCTTCGGAGTTCCTCTTGCTTACCTTTATGCCGTCAGTTATGCTGCCGTCATCGTCCTTGCACCATTTACATCTCCAGACTTCCTGGCTGTTGCGGTTGATGCAGGCGGCATAACGACCGGACTTTTGACGATCCCGATCATCCTGGCGCTCGGGACCGGCATCACTTCGGTTCTCGCCGGCCGTTCGGCTCTCACGGACGGTTTTGGGCTGGTCGGGCTTGCTTCCCTTGGTCCGATCCTCGGCGTCATGCTGATGGGGATGGTTTATTCATGATTCTGGAACTCTTCGAGGGGATGGATCAGGTCTTTCTTGAGGTTGCTCAGGCACTCCTTCCGCTGCTCATCTTCTTTGGGGTATTTCAGGTGGCCCTCCTGAAACTACCACGGGTTTATGTCATGAACCTCGGGCGGGGGATCCTGGTTGCATTTCTTGGAATGGTCCTCTTCCTTCAGGGTGTCAATGTCGCATTCCTTCCGGCAGGCCGCGAGATTGGGGAGGCCATCACTGCGTTCGGCCACCTGTGGCTTCTGATCCCGCTCGGGTTCCTTCTGGGGTTTGTTGCTACCTACGCAGAGCCTGCTGTCCGGGTCCTCGGCTACCAGGTTGCAGAGTCATCGAGCGGCTATATCAAAGAGTCCCTGATCGTCTATACCCTCTCGTTCGCGGTTGCGATCTCCGTCTCACTCGGTATGGCCCGTCTCGTCTACGGCATCCCGCTACTCTACATTCTCATTCCCGGCTATTCCCTCGTCATTATCCTTCTCTTTCTCACAGATCCGGAGTTTGCCGGGATTGCATTTGACTCCGGGGGTGTCGCCACCGGCCCGATGGCCGTCACCTTCCTCCTCTCCCTTGCTGTTGGGGTTGCTGCAGGGATCGAGGGACGCAACCCCGTCATCGACGGTTTCGGGCTGATCGCGCTGATAGCGCTTGCACCCATTCTCTCCGTGCTGGCGCTTGGTATCCTCTACCGGGGAACGCGAGGTGAAGAGTAATATGTCCGATAACGAACTGATTATCACGATTGTAAAACGGGGCTGGTCCGAGCCGGTGCTTGCGGCGGCCCGTGGCGCCGGGGCTGAGGGAGCGACCATTCTCCTCGGCCGTGGGACCGGTATTCATGAGGTTAGGTCACTTCTTGGGATTCCCATCGAGCCTGAGAAGGAGATCGTTCTGACGGTTGTCGCCGCCGACCGAACGGATGCGGTACTCGATGCGATCGTGGCCGCTGCCGAGCTGGACCGGCCTGGAATGGGCCTTGCATTTGTCATCCCTATCCGGCGGGTTGCGGGAAGGGTCCATATGTTCCTCAAAGGTGAAGATGGGTGACGAAGGGGTTTAGGTGGCCTGAACCCGGGATTATGGTGAAAGGGATGCTTTGAGGAGTTCTCCACCGTGGTCGAGGATCTGGCGAACGGCATCCTCAATCTGGTCCACCCGCAGGATCAGGACCGCTCCATCTTTTCCTGAGTATGCATAGGCATACTCGATGTTTATCCCTGCATCCCCGAGGATTGACGCGATATCTGAGAGACCACCCGGCTCGTCACGCATCTTCACACCGATGACATCGGTGAACGTGACCCGGAACCCGAGATCGGTCAGCCTCCTGTAGGCGTCATCCGGCCGATCAACGAGTGCGCGGACGACCCCGAATCCATTCGCTTCAGCGATGCTGAATGCGAAGATGTTTATTTCCGCATCCCGCAGCGCACTGGCGATCGCCGCGAGGCGCCCCGGGCGGTTCTCAGAAAAGATTGAGATCTGTTTGACAATATACGACTCTTCCATTACAAAGACCTCCTGTCAATGACCTTCTTAGACTTGCCTTCAAACCGCGGAAGGGTTCCCGGTTCGACCAGTTCCACATCCACACTCACGTTCAGGGAGCTCCGCAAGCGGTGCTCCACGTTCCGCTTGATCACCATAAGATCGGTGATCTTATCAGAGAATGCCTCCTCGCTCACCTCAACCCGCACGAGCATGGTATCGAGCGCACCCTTCCGGTCGACGACGATCTGGAAGTGTTTGCCGACGTCGGGAATCTCAAGCAGCGTATGCTCCACCTGCGATGGGAAGACGTTGATGCCGCGGACGATCAGCATATCATCCACCCGTCCCCGTATCCGGCCGATGCGGGGATGCGTCCGGCCGCAGGGGCAGATCCCGTCCTCAATGGCGGCAAGATCCCCGATCCGATATCGGACCATGGGAAGGGCCTCTTTCTGCAGCATGGTGATGGTCACCTCGCCCTGTTCTCCGGGTTCAAGCACCTCGTTGGTCTTGGGGTCCACAATCTCCACGAACGCTAGGTCGCCCCATATATGGATTCCTTGTTGCTCTGCACACTCGGTGAACAACGGGCCGGAGAGTTCGCTTGTCCCGTAGATATCGTAGGCGCGGATCCCGAGCCAGTCCTCTATCCGGACTCGCATCTGCTCCGACCAGGGTTCAGCGCCGAGGAAACCAAGGCGAAGGTCGGTGTCGTTCTTGATCGAGACCCCCATCTTCTCTGCCACCTCCCCGATGTGAAGGAGATACGATGGAGTGCAGGCGATGGCGGTGACGTGGAGGTCCTGCATCAGCTCAATCTGCCGTTCGGTGTTCCCGACGCTTGTGGGGAGGACGGTTGCACCAACGCGCTCAGCGCCGTAGTGGGCGCCGAGCCCGCCGGTAAAGAGGCCGTAGCCGTAACTCACCTGGATCACATCACCCCGCCCAAGACCGCAGGAGGAGAATGCGCGCGCCAGAGACTCACTCCAGTTCTCGATGTCGCGTGCCGTATAGCCGACGACTGTGGGTTTGCCTGTCGTTCCGGAGGAGACGTGGTAGCGGACGAGTTCGTTTCGGTCGGCGGAGAAGATTCCGTCCGGATAGTTATCCCGCAGATCCTGTTTGTACATGAACGGGAGTTTCGTGATATCCTCAAGCGTCCTGATATCGTCGGGGTGGACCTGCTGCTCCTTCATCCGGCGTCGGTAGAACTCGTTGAAACTGTAGAGCCGGTACACGAGGGTTTTTAGGAGTTTGAACTGGAGCCGCCGCAACTCATCGGGCGGCATCGTCTCCATTCGTGGGTTCCAGAGTACCATCAGAGTGCCCCCCGCCGGTCAATGACCCGCTTTGCCTTCCCTTCGAACCGGGGTAGCGATCCTGGCTCAACCAGTTTCACCGCGGTCCGAAGCCCGAGCGCGTTGTGGAGTTCGCTGGCGATCTTTTTCTGTATACGTGCGAGGTCCTGCAGTTCCCCGGAGAAAGATGCTCTGCTCATCTCGACTTCGATCGTCATCTCATCAAGATGTTTGACACGGTCGATATATACCATGTACTGTTCCCCAACCTCGGGAAGGGCTCGCAGAACGTGCTCGATCTGAGAGGGGAAGACATTGATTCCCCGGATGACCAGCATATCGTCGCTGCGTCCGGTGAGCCGGGCGATCTTCTGCCCGCGCCCGCAGGAGCACTCCTCGTCCATCAGCTGGGTCACGTCGCCGGTCCGGTAACGGACGAGCGGCATGGCCTCCTTGACGAGCGGGGTGATGACAAGTTCACCCCGTTCACCGGGTGCGAGCCTCTCACCAGTCTTGGGATCGATGATCTCTGCAAGGTAGCAGTCATGCCAGAGATGGAGCCCGTTGTGCTCCGGACACTCGAATGCCACTCCCGGCCCGTACATCTCCGAGAGCCCATAACTGTCATAGGCCTTCACACCGAGCCGCCGCTCGAGTTCTGCGCGCATGCTCTCCGACCAGGGTTCGGCCCCGAATATCCCTACCCTGAGAGTATCCAGTGTCTTTCCCATCGACTCGGCAACCTCGGCGAGGTGGAGGGCGTAACTTGGCGTACAGTGGATCGCGGTCACCCCGAAGTCCTCAATCATCTCGATCTGGCGCCGGGTGTTGCCTGTTGCGCTTGGGACCACCGTCGCCCCGATCTTCTCGGCTCCGTAATGGAACCCGAGTCCCCCGGTGAAGAGACCGTAGTTGACCGCGTTCTGAAAGACATCGTCTTCTCCAAGACCGATCATCGTCATGTTTCGCGCAATCAACTCCGACCAGTTCTCCAGATCCTGTCGGGTGTAACCGACGACGGTCGGTTTTCCGGTGGTGCCGGAGGTGGTGTGAATTCGTATGATCTCCCTCATCGGGACTGCAAAGAGGCCAAACGGGTATCCGGCCTGGAGCTCTTTTTTGTAGGTGAAGGGAAGTTTCTCCACGTCGTCGAGTGTCCTGATATCGTCCGGAGAGACGCCCGCTTCTTTGAATTTTCTCTGGTATAACCCAACCTTTTCTGCCTGATGAAGCGTCCATTTCAGCCGCTTGAGTTGAAGGTCTGCAAGTTCATCAGGCCGGATTGTCTCCATTGCTCTGTTCCAGAACATAGTATCCCATCGATCTTTCGCTGATTTGAGAGATGTGAGAGAAATACCTCTATCTCTCGTTTATTGCCCGGCATCCGGCATCCAGTACTCCCGGCGGCTGTCTGATAACGTATTGTAGCAGCTCCGCCGGGCATACTCTACCTCTACATAGGTGGGCGATGCGGAAAAGGTTTGTCAGTCTGTAGCATGGTACACCGTAGCAGTCTTCGGTTTCGCGCTCACCGGCTCGGGCCATCCGGCCTTTTTTTCACCGAATGCGTCCAGAACGAAGTCCACAAACATCTGCGCTTCATCTGGGTGGGGTGCGTTGCGGGGCACGGTGATGGCGTAGACGATTGGTTGGCCGATGCGTTCCCTCCCGATGGAACGGAACCGCTCAAACCCGAGAGTCACATGCACCCTCTGGTAGTCGTCGGCGTGTTCTGCAGAGCCCAGGTTGATCTCGGGAGGGAGGTTGATCCATTGCAGACCATGCTCTTCGGCTACGCTCCGATACTCGAAGGCATAGTCAATCCCGCCAGCATCAAGAAGCGAGAGAAGGTAGATACTCCCGTCCCGGATGGCGAGTTTCTCATCTGCCGGCCTCATCCGCTCCGGCAGGGTGATCATCGTTACGCCGTCTGTGTGGGTTGGCCTGAGCGGCGGGTCAAAAGATCCACCGATGATTGCCTCAAAGAGGCCCGGCTCACCGTAATGCTCCTCGGCAAGCGCTGTCACCATAAGCGCCCGGTAGCCGCAGGCGTCGAGCATGGGATTTGAGAACCCGACCCGCACATCCGGGCGGGCCAGGACCTGGTACCAGTTACCAGCCGTGATCTCATCCGCACCCGTGCTCCGGTCGGTATAGGCGATCACGATCTCGTTCTTTGCGAAGGGGATGTACCAGTCCGTGTAATTCTCACCCCCCTCTCTCATCGGGATGTACATCATATCCGGGATGAGCGAGGCATCCGCGACCGCGACGACATCGATACTCCGCCCGAGATCCGTTACCTGCCGAATCGCCTGGATACTCCCGTGACCTTCGAGCTGGACATCGATCTCCGGATGCTGACTCTCGAAAGCAGCCTCAATCTCCTCGAGCGGAACAAGAAGGCTTCCGGCCGGGACCACCGTGAGGACGGTACGTCCCGGGTCGGTCCCGGTGCAGCCCGCCGATACTGCAAGCACGACGAGCGCGATCATCACAAGTGTCGCGGGACGGCTCATTTCCTGTGAACCTCGATCCGGTCGACCCACTTCACCCAGGGGCTTCCTTCGGTAATGACGTCGTGTGTCTCGGTGATGACGACGAGGCGGAGCGGTCCACCGTCCTCATAGGCCAGAGGCTTCCCATCTTGCTCGTAAGCCAGGATGACCTGGAGCGGTGGTGACGGAATCTCCCGGAGTTCTTCACTGAAGGTGAAGAACTCCTTGCCCTGTAACTGAGCGGTATCAAAGACCCAGAGGTAACCGTCTTCTGCGGAGACGTAGATCAGGTCGTCTGCACCCACGCCTCCTACCATCTCAACGAGATCGGCGAGGAGCACGCCACGATACCTGTTTGGGCCGTACTTGATCCCGACCGTTGAGACCGAGTAACCATACCCCTCAACAGCAGGCATCTGCCGGAGTTCGGTGAGCGTAAGCACACTCTCTGTCTCTCCGGCAAGTGTCAGGTTCCAGGCCACATCATCGGGGCCGCTCGTTGCACCGATGCATCCCGAGGCAAGGACCACGATACCGATCAGCATCGCGACGACCGGGTAGATCCGGCACACCGGGATCACGCTCCTCTTCGGGCATGGAGCGCTGCCGCCCCTATGGCTGCAATGAGGGTTATCATGAGGGAAATCGGGGTTTTCAGCGGCTCCGTAGTCGCCTCCGTTGCAGGTCCGTCGAGAGAGCCAGCAAGTGCTCCTCGCTCGCCATGGTATCCGCCGGTGTAGATCCGGATCTCATCGATCCATTTCACGGTGAGACCTCCAGTGGAGGGGTAGAGGTCGCCGTAGAAGTGCTGTGTTGACTCTGGGAGTGTTTCATGCATGTCCCAGTTCCCATAGACATGGAGACCTTCCGAGTTGGTCGAGTTGTCGGCGAAGAAGACGAGGCGCATCCCCATATAGTATTCGGGGACGTAACCACGCCCCTGCCGCTCGCCTGCCTCTGTCTCATCACCGTTATACCAGCAGATCCCTATAGGGCCCTGGCGGGGGTCGGGCTCGTAGACGTTCTGGTAGGCAAACTCAACATGGTAGCCGTCGGCCGCCCGGATCATGATCTCATCCCCGGGCTCGGCGCCGCCGACCAGTTCAGCGAGGTCGCGGACATCCGTTCCTTTTACGGCCCCCCTGTCCTTGAAATTCGTCGTCTCTTCGGGGTCCCATTTGTCCCCCTCAAAGACCGGTCCTTGGTGGTAGTAGTGGGTCACCCCATCCCCGAGAACCGGGAGGTTTGCCTCCATCCACCGATAGTCAACTGTCTTCTCCGCAAGGATTGTCTCTCCATCTGCTGCGATCTTTACAATACGTAACTCTGTAGTCGGCGCCGCCGAGACGGCAGATGCCAGTATGCTCACGCAGAGAAGCGCAAGCAGGATTTGTGTCACTTTTGTATGCATAGTTATCATCTCCATAATTCTGAGAATTCGGATAAACCAGGGAGGGATATCAGCACCTCCCACCACTCGTCGGATGCAGGTGCCGAAAGGCGGACGGTGTCGATGACGGTTTCTCTTGGGTACATCGTCACCTCGCCGTTCTCTGCGAACTCCGCAACCGGCACCATCTCCATAATAACCGATTCCGGATTCACGGTGACCCGGATATATCCGAGGGTCTCTTCACGGCTCATCTGGTACCCTTTTGGTTTATCATCGGCGAGCGGGTAGAACGGTGCACCGCCGCACCCAATAACGATGTATTCCGTCCCTTCAATCCGGTAACGCTCGTAAGCATGGGTGTGTGCGTTATATACGGCGTTCACGCCGTTTTCAGAGAGGATGTCGCACCATTCGTCCCGGATCGCCAGGTTTCCTCCGGGTGATTTCCGGTCAGCGGTGAACGGTGGGTGGTGGAACGCTGCGAACTTCCAGGGTGAGGAGGATGCAAGGTCTCTCCTGAGCCATGCGGTCTGCGAGCCCATATCCGTCCATGCCCAGTCGTTGCTGTCAAGGACTGTCACATGGAGGCTGCCGGCATCGAAGGAGTAGTATGTCGGGAGAGAGAAGATGGCGGTGAAGACCTCTGCCGATCCTTCGTGGTTGCCCGCCACCGGGACCAGGGTTGTGTTCCCAAGCATCGGCCCCGCGGCTGCGAAGAACTCATCCCACTCGTCCTCCTCGCAGACGAAATCACCGGTATGAATGACGAAAAGGACATCCTCCTCTGCGGCTATCCTCTCCGCCACCAGACCGTGCCGCTCGGCCTGAGTGAAGAAGGGTTTTTGAGCCCGGGTGTCACCGTATACGATGCAGACGAACGATTGATCCCCGAATGTCCGAAACCTGCAGTCCTCTGTTGTTTCGTTCCCGATGCCGACACGGTAGCGGTAGGTGGTCGCCGGGGTAAGATTGGTGAGAAGCACATGGTGCATGCTCTCCTTCTCTGGAGAGGCTATGCGCTGGTAAGTCCCGCCACCCTCGGCTACGTACTCCACCCACCCCTCATCGGCAGAGGTCGTCTTCCAGCTGACCACCGCTGATTTATCCATGGTGTTTGTGACATACGGCCCCCAGATGATGGCGGCAGATGCCACCGGGAGGATGAGTGCGAGCAGCATGACCGTTACCACTACCAGACGGACACTCCGCCACCGGCTCATGGATTACCCTCCTTCAGGACCACCATGCACCGGGCTGTCTCCCCTGGTGTCACCAATACATCCATGACGGTCTTTGAGGCGTTCTCAGTGACGACCCGGACTTCATAGGTTCCGATGCTCATCCCCGTGAAGGTATGGGGCGTCTTTTCTCCGGTGTATCGGCCGTAGAGGTAGATCCGCCCATCCCGGACCGTGCTCTCGACGTGGAGATTCCCATTGGTGTACTCTCTGAGCGTGCATGTGACAGCCCCTCCGGTCTCGGCTCCCTCCGGGATCGTGATTGTATCTTCAGCGGGAATATACCCTGGTTTTGACACAAGGATGCGGTGCTGGCCGGGGGAGAGGCCTTCCACTCTGCACGGGGTAACCTCCCCTGTGGGGAACCCATCGATGAAGACTGCGGCGCCTCTGGGGCTTGAGTCGATCCTGAGCGGGACGGTGCTGCCGCTCCAGGGTTTTACTATGAACGTCTGACCGCTCTCAAGGGAGTTGGGAATCCTGTACGAGAGGTAGGTGCCATTCTGGGACACGGTGATCCAGGACTTCGGTCCATCGACCACGGCCTCCCCCGGGATGGTGCCTGGAGGGTAGCGTCCGTTCACTGTGAACTTTGCACCGCGATAATCCTCTGAATCTATCTTGACTGTCTTTTTGGTGATGATGGCTACGCCGTCAAGGCGGACAGGCGTGATCGCGTCCGGATAAACCCAGGCCTGAACGGTCTCGAAGTGGAAGTCGGAATCTTTGCCGCTCCGGCCGGGTTCAGTCTCTTCAACCCCGATGCTGTGCAGGCCTTCACGGAGGCCGTAGACGACATGTGGCGTCTGCCAGACCTGTCTTTTGTTGTCTATGACGATCGTCATACCCGGGGGATACGATTCGATGTAGAGCCCACCTGAGTGGTTTTTCGTGTTCAGGACGTCACCTGGTGTCGGTTTAGGAGGTGCAGGGGTGCCTGTCGGCGAGGAGGTTGCGATGTATTCGTCCGGGGTGGGAGTGCTCTCCGGCCCCTGCGTGGTCGGCAGGTCTTCCTCTGCCTCGAAGAACGGGAACACCGTGGCCAGGAGGTTGAGAACTGCGGCGATGAATGCCTCCAGGGGATTCTGTGTGGGGTGTGTGGTTGAGGTTCCATCCCGGCCTGCGGAGGCGTTCGCTCCTGTTTTACCGTCTACAGGGGAGAGGATCATCTCGAGGGTGCTGGATTCACCTGACTTCACAATGACGGTTCTGGTGACATTTCTGTAACCCGGCATCACGAGCTCGATCGTATGCTCTCCGGCAGGAACCGCATCCAGGGTTGCGTTGGTTCGGGTTCCCGTCTCCTTACCATCAATGAGGATGCTTGCGTTCGTTGGGACCGATGAGATGAATATACTCCCTGTTCCAGGGGTGACTTCGGTCGGGGTGGTGTTTTCAGAGAAGAGAACCAGGTCGATGGTGGTACACTCATCCTTCTCGACGACGACTTTCTGGGTGGCGTTTCGATATCCTGGCAGCACGAGCTCGACCATATGCTCACCGACAGGGACTTCTTCCAGGACCGCGTCAGTAAAGAGTCCTGTAACGTTGCCATCGAGGAGGATGCTCGCGTTGGTCGGGATCGTGGAGACGGCAATGCTTCCCGTCTCCGGGGTGAGGTTGAACGCGGCTTCCACGACCGTGTTTGCAACGACGTTGATCCAAACCTCGTCCGGTTGGATATATCCCTCTTTCTCGACCCTGACAGAATGTGTCCCGACCTCGATACCGGAGAGGGTGCAGGGAGTCGTATAACCGGTCTCTTCGTCGTCGATATAGACGACGGCCCCGGTGGGAGTTGAGTTTACGCGGATACTCCCGGTGGCCTCTTCTTCGCTGTAGATAATGACTTCACTCACAGACTGTACGGAGAGGCCTGTGGTTGTTGGATACTTCCCGTTGTAGAAATACCAGTACTCTGGATCGAAACATTCGCGCATATCCGTGACACCGAATGCATGGATCCCGTAGGGATTGGTCGATGTATCCGCGAAGAAGACAAGACGCATGCCGGTGTAGTAATCGGGGACGTAACCCTCATCGGCCTTATACCAGGTGATGACCATCGGCCCCTGCCGGGACTCCGGCTCGTAGACGTTCCGGTATGGGAACTCTCTTGACATCCCGTCTATCGCCTTGACTCTGACTATCTCACCTTCCTTCATCCCGCCTACGAGATCGCAGATGTCGGCGAGATTGGTTCCCTTCACCGCGCCCATATCCTTCTCTTCGACATTGGTATCCTCTTCAGGATTCCAGGGATCCCCCACAAAGACAGGCCCCTGGTGGTAGTAATGGGTCTCGCCGTCGCCCTGGACCGGGAGGTTCGCCTCAAGCCAGCGGTAATCGACTGTCTTCTCCCCGAGAACAGTAACGCCATCGGCTGCATACCTGACGACGTGAAGTTCGGTAGTGGCTGCAGTTACCGGGGCTACCAGTGCGAGGAGGATGCAGAGCGCAAAGAGGATTGTGTGCGGGGCCGTACCCCGCCGGTGCGTAATTACCATGCGTTGCTCCTTCTTGTCGCGAAAAAAGTGGGGTTACTTTCTCCTCATGAGGAGGGACGCTGCAAGTGCGATGACCAGCACGATGATGACGACCAGCGCCCAGGTCGGGAGTGCCGGGCCGGGTTCCCCGGCAGGTTCCCCGCCTGGAGTTACGGTGCCCTCAGCTCCTGCTGCCACCGTCTCCGGAGCGGTCCACACCAGGGCATAGATGCTGAAGTGTGAGACCTCTGCGGTGATCGTCCGCGTGGCGGGGTTCACCGTGGCGGCAATCTCCTGCCACTCGCCGCTCTCCGGGTTGTACCACATCACTTTCGGCGTGACACCTTCCTCGATCCGCGCCCACTCCTCGGCGGAGAGTGTGTAGGTGAGGAGTACCGGCGGGTCAAAGGTGGCGCCAGCAGGTCCGCACCTGAGCGCGACAGCGATGGTTGTTCCCGGCGGCGCCGGGGGAACTTCCGCGGGGGCGACCTTCGTGCAGGTCACTTCGGTAAGTGGGTTGCCTGCGCTGTCACGGGCGATGGTGCCCTCCTGTATCGTTACGGCGCCGACTTTGTCGTCGGTCCTGACCATCACTGACTCAAGCACCACCCCGGTCGATGACGTTGTGAGGGACGCGCTCTCGGTGAATACTTCCGGAGCGAGAGGAGCGTTCGGGTCGTAGGTTACCTCCGACCCGGGGTTTTTGGAGGAGGACCCTCCGCTGCCGGGACCGCTACCCCCTCCGCCCCCTCCTCCGCCGCCAGTGCTGGAAGTGGGGGTCGGCGTGGGCGTGATGGCGACTGCGCTCAGATCGAGGGCGGTCACCGCTCCGGATCTGAAGGTCGCTGTCTCCTGTGCGGCAACGCCGTTGACGTAGAACGTTATAATCGCCCCCTCCTGATCCGCGGTTCCCGTGACGATCAGACGGTTTCCGAGGCTTTCGTCGGGACTACCGTACTTTCCGGCATCCGTCGTTTGGATCGAGCCGCATTCGGTTCCGCCGATTTTTGCGGTGATCACGGTGCCGGCCGGTGCGGGAGATCCGCCGATCGTCACGTCTCCGTAAAACGCATGAGGCAGGACGGGGGGGGTGCCCCCGGCCGCCGCAGCCGCACCGGCCACGAGGCCGAGGAGGAGAATCAACGCGATGCCGTCTCGTATTTTCACCCTAGATCCCCCTCAGGCACTGATGCCCGCGAGCGTATCTGCTTCGGTCATGTAGATCCAGTAGCCCTGCATGGGCTGCATCATGCGCTCATCGCCGTGCCGGCCGTCGGCACCGCGGATGATCGATACCCCGTATTGCTGGACCTTCGCATCGTAGCCGATCAGGGTCGTCCAGTGGTCCCCGAGGGAGAGCAGGGTGTTTGCCGCTGACTCGGGGACGGTATCCGTGAAACCGATCGCATTCCAGCCTTTGCTGAGGGCCTTTGTCGGCGGGAGACCCGGCTCCCCGGAAGCGAAGATCAGGGGGACGGTGCAGGCCTCATTTGAGTAGACCCAGACGCCATCGAGCGGCCGGAATACGTCGGTCGAGGCTACGTCGTCCCACTTCTGCTCCAGGGCGTCATAGATCAGGATCGAGTTGCCCGCGGTATCGACAGTGTCAAAGAAGATCGCGAACGTGTTACTACCGTCGGCGAGCCGCTTGGGTGTCGAGACGAAGTTCCAGCCCGGTTCAAGCGAGATCACCGCGTCGGCCGTAGGCGGCTCTGCAATAATCGGCACACCCTCCAGGACGATCTCGTCGATGCTTCCGACCTTCTGCTTGTTGGAGGTCAGGGCGGAACCGACGAGTTTCAAGGGCCAGGGCGGTTTATCGCCGTCTTTGGGCAGCGGAGCGCCGTTGAGCTCGTCCGCTACGATGATGTTGTTGTTCCGTTTGACGAACGAACTGTGGAAGGTGGCGGAGAAGTCGTCATCGGTGCCTTTGATGCCATCCGGACCGTAATCGATGACGGTCACGTTGTAGCCTGCGTCTGCGAGGGTCTCATTGAAGCATTCTGTCCCGTAGTCATGGCTGTTCGCGTCGTCGACATAGCCGCAGAGGAGCCAGAGCGGCATTCCGGACCAGACGTCGTCGCCGTCGATCCATGTCGCGCCGTGTCCGGCCATGGCGCAGGCTTTGCCCTGTTCAAAGTAGGATCGGGTGATGGTCACGTTGATGGCGCCCGTCAGGATGAGGTTCCAGTCCTCCCGTGGTGCCTCATGGATCTCGATGGTTGCGACCTTCTGGTTGGAGCATCCGGCCGCTGAGGGGTAGTGGACACCGGCGTGATCGTAGTAGTGCCAGTATGGCTCGGCGAGGCATGCCCGCATGTCGTCGGCGCCAAAGACACCATCAGGGGAGTTGAAGAAGAGGCGCATACCCTCTTTGTATTCCGGCACGTACTTGCCGTTAGCCCACCAGGCGACGATAGGCTCGCCCTGCCGGTCGAGCGGCTCGTAGAGGTTGGTGTAGTTCATCTTTACCTCGTAGCCGTCGGATGCTATGAGGCAGACCTCACCACCCTCTGGAACCCCGCCAACGAGGTCACAGAGGTACCTGATTGCGGTCCCCCTTACAACATTATCGACCTTGCCGGGGTTTTTGTCTTCATCGGGGTTCCAGAGATCGTTCGGGTCGAATGTCGGGCCCTGGAACCGGAGCCGGACGCCGTCGTCACCGCCGATGATTGGGAACCGCTCCATCATCTCCTGGTAGGTGATCGTCGTCTCGTTCACAATGGTCACGCCGTCGGAGGCATACTTCACAACGCGTATCTCGGTTGTCCCACCATTTGGGGGCGGCGGGGTTGACCCTGCCTCTACACCGATCCGGATCGCCACGACGCCTTTTGCGCTGAGGTCACTGTTGACACCCGATCCGACCAGCCGCAGCGGCCATTGAGCATCGCTTGGGTCCAGCACAGCGCCGTTGACCTTGTAGCCAAGGATGAAATTGTTGTTGTCGATCCCGATCGAACTGTTGAAGGTCGTTTCACGTCCATCGATACTGATCAGGGTGATGTCATACCCTGCTGCTGCAAGTGCACTGTTGAACGCAGCGGAGGACATTCCGTAATTCCAGTCGTCGATCGCACCGATGATGTAGCGAAGCGGCATCCCTTCCCAGGTGTTGCTCTTGTGATCGGGGCCGGTTGCCCTATGGGACGACATGCTTGAGATCGTCTCCTCATAGTCGCTCCTGGGCAGGACAACGTTTCGGACACCGATGAGCGCGAGCGTCCAGTCGTCCTCGTCGATCTCGACGGTTGCGTTGATGATGGCGGTTGCAGTATCGGGGTTCGAACCGCTGCCGTAGTAGAAGGTGACTACGTCGCCGTCACTCAATTCCACGACGTTTAAGGCGCTTGTGTTGTCTGCGATTCCGTCATTGAGAACACCATTGACGTAACAGAACCACTCCTCGCTGCCTTTCTGATAACTCTCGATACCGTCGAGAAGGAAGATTCTCATTTCGGCGTATTTTTTGTCGGTCACGTTGTAGACCCAGCCTTCAGACTCCGCAATCGCATGCAAAACGCCGAGCGGGGTTGGGTTCATGACCGCATAACTCTTCCCGGAGTTGTATGCCGTCAGGACAAATGCCCCCCTTGGAAGCGTCACAGTTCCGTCAAAGAGGACTTCGGGTTCAGTTCCCGTTGTCGAAAATAGCGTTGGTGCCGCACTCAGGGACTCCGTCGGTGCGTCAACAGGCTCTTCCGTTGGTGTTCCTGTTGGCTCTTCCACCGGTGGATCAACAGACTCTTCCGTCGGTGTTGCCTGAGGCGTCTCCATCGCCGTCACCTCAGGAGTCACCGTATCATTCACAGTGCTCTCCCCGGGAGCCACGTTCCCGGGTGGGAACGCCTCCCCGGCTGCCGGCAGAACCAGCAGCGAACATATCACCAGTACAAATAAAATGTACTGCACTGATTTCCCGGTTCGTTTCATGAGATCAACCCGTTTTTGTTCATGTCTTTTCCCAGACCCCTGCCTGAGGAAATAACACTTTAAACTGGGAGTTGAGATGTAAAAACGTTACAGTTAATTAACTTACTTAAGTTAACTATATTACATTTATTCGATTCGGTCAAACCCCTTCAACTCAAGCCCCGGTAAGATCTCGCCAGATCCGGCATATCGATGCATTAATCACCAGAAACTGCCCAACACTCATTTCTAGAGTGATCGGATGACGGCGGCGGTACCCTGGCTCCCCGTCCTCGGCAACGGAGGGCACATCAAAGCGACGACACACGAACTGGTCATTGCATACGGGAATAAGACCCAGCGGTATCCCATCCAGGAGGTGAAGCACCTCCTGGTCGTCGGCGGCCATACCCTGCACACCTCAGCGGTGACGAACCTTCTCAAAGCCGGCGCTGTCATCACCTTCTTTGATGTCGACGGCACGCCCGTAGGACACCTCTCCCCCTACGGCTATCAGCCGGATGAGAGGGTGCGCCGCGCTCAGGAGCAGGCTTCGCCCCACCGGTTTGCGCAGTCTCTTGCAACGGCCAGCCTCCAGTCCCGGCTCCTCCTCCTTGAGGAACTCTACGGCCTCACCGGGCAGGATATCTTCTATGCAGGCGAACTCGACTTCCTCTACCAGGCCCGGGAGGAGCTTGCAGCCTCGGTCACCATGGATGAACTGCGGAGGCTCTCCCGCCTGACCAGCGATATGTACTATGAGATCCTCTCCCGCACGCTTCCGCCGGAGCTCGGGTTCCGGCGCAGGGCAGGCCGACCATACCAGGACCCAGTCAATGCCATGTTTTCACTGGGGTATGCAATGCTTTACGGCAACTGTTCTGTCTCTCTGATCGGGGCCCATCTCAATCTCGATCATGGCATGCTCCATGTGGGTCCAGGAAGCCTCGTCTACGATCTCATGGAACCGCTCAAAGCCACGATGGTGGACCGTACCGTCCTCCGATTTGTCCGAAGCGAGATCACGGATAAAGATTACGAGCGCAGTGAAAAACGATGTTACCTTGATGCGAACTTCTCATCCCGACTGGTTGCAGCGCTCCGTGAGTCTATCGACCAATCTCGAATCGATGCGCAGGTGCGTATCCTGCTGGATGCGCTTCTTACGAACGCGGAGTTTCATGTACTGTACTGGTAACCGCCCCGCTGAATAATGAACCCCGGGTATGGGGCTGCAGGGGAGATCTCCTGCTGCGAGAGGTCTCTGATGACGACCCGGGGGCACCCATACAGCATGGAGACGAACTTGTCGAGGATGACGGGTTCGCCGGTCGCAGTGATCAATACCGTCCCGTCAGGGAGGTTCATCACCTCCCCGCCGACGCCGAGATTGGTCGCAATCTTCTTGATGCACGCACGAAACCCAACGCCCTGGACTCGTCCCGATATCCGGATCTCGATCGTCTTCACAGCCAGTGCTCCTGGATGATCCTCATCGACATATCAAGTTCGTCGTAGACCTCGTCGCGGATTGTCGAGTCGCGAATATTGAGCGCCTCGCCCACAGCCATATCGAGGAGCTCCCTGGATCGGTCCTCGTAGCGCTCTGCATAAAGCCGGCATGCCATATCCCCGAGGACAAAGGCGCGTCGTGAGAGCGGTCTGATAATCCGTGCCTCTTCAAGCGCGCAAAGCAGCATTCTATCTGCAACCTCATGCTGCATTGCGCTCCTGGCGATGAGGTAGAGTTCCGTGTAGTATGTCGCTCGTTTTGCTCGATCCGGTACCGCGCGTATTGCCCGATCAAGCGCGACCATATCCTTCGTGGTGTAATTGCCGTTCCGGATCTTGTCTCGACAATCCAGGATCCTGCCATAAACCGTGTTCTTCCACGATTGGGGCATCTCCTGTTCGAGCTGAACCATCAGGTTGTATCGGATCCTGTCGTCGTCAATTGCGGAGACGATATCGACAGCCCGTTGTTGAATGATTGGTTTTCCGCTCTTCCGGTAGAACGAGAAGAGCATCTGGGCCATTCGTTGGCGGGTCATGGAGACGATGAATGGTATCTGTACGTATCCCGCAGTTTTCTCCATGCCGTCCAGCAGTTCGTCGATCTCTTCTTCATCTCCGTAGGTTTCAGCGAACTGCGCCACATCGTAGAGCATCGAGAGCCGGATATACGGGGAAGGGATGCTCACCACGGTGTGGCACATGGCCGAGAGGATCTCTTTTCGCTGTGTTGGTTCGCTGACCATATCAAAGACTGCAGCAAGGGCGTCCACATACTCGACCGGATCCTCGATCCCGCTGACCTGCTCAATTGCCCAGTCTATGTCCTGCTCCTGCCGGTTGATGGCGTTGATGCTTCTTGCAGCATAAATCAGGTTCTTCCTGATGAATGCCTCCTGTTCCGGTCCGACCAACTCGAGCATACCCTGTGCCTCGGTGAGGTAACCTCTTGCCGCATCGTGATCGATCCCGGCCATAAGCCCAGCAAGGTCGGAGAGCATGATTGCACTGATGGACGGCTCGGTGATGGTGCCGATGGTCTCATGCAGTCTTTTGATGATCTTTTCAGCCCGCTCGGCATTACCGAGGGCCGAGTAGGCGCTTACAATCCGGTACATCCCGGAGTATCGCGCATAGACATCGCCGGTGTGCTCGAGGAGACGGTACATCAACTCTAGGACCTGCGATGATGCAGTAGCTCCTTCGATCCCCTCGAGTAGATATGCAGTCACCTCGTAGGGGTCGGCCGAATCAAATTCTTTGACGTAATCGGTGAAGAACGTGAGGAGACGCTGGATCATGGCGGTCCGCTCATACTCTCCCTCTATCTCCAGGGAAAAGAGAGTCATAGGGACAGCAAAGATTGGACTCCTGTAGATCTGCGTATACTCGAGCATAATGTCGACGTAACTTGCTATCTTGATCGAGATCTCTTCACGCGGCGTATTGGTCTTGAGGAGATTGAGCGCAATTTCGAACGGCTCCATCATATTCTCAAAGATCTTGGCTTTCCCCTGGGAGAGCTGGTCTGCTGCCTGCAGGCTCCCAACGCGGACATAACCCTCGATGAGCGGATCAATCAACTGCCGCTGCAGGGAAGGATCGGTGATCTGTGAGAGTATCTGGGTTGCCTCATCGAGCGCCCGGAGCGAGAGCTGCTCGATTCCATACATGATCAGGCCGTGGATAACCTTGCCCATCGTGAAGAGACAGTAGTCCCGCTCCAGGAGTGATGAGGTAAGAACCCGCATCCCGTGGAGAAGGTCGAGGTCACTGTCCTCCACCGCGAGTATGGCTGCCTGGTCCACGATGCCGCCCAGCGCCTCTGCTCTGGCCCGCTGGTCCATGATCTCGCAGGTAAGCCCGGTTGAGCGCCGGAGAAGATCCCGGTCTTTCCGGGAGACCCCGGTCCGAGCCATCTCGACGACGATGGCCGAGATCGCCTGTTCACGCAGGGCCTGTTCCTCAATCTGGCTTACGAGATCCACAAGGGCGGATGGATCCTTCTGGCGAACGAACCCACGCTCGAGCAGGATGTTGTTGCACTCAAAGAGCAGATTGTCCTGCGCATGGTGCGGCCTGACAAGTTCTTTTATAGCCGGTATGTGCCTGACGACCTCGTCAAAGTCATACTCTTTGCAGAAGTCGGTCACCGCCTGGTGTACCAGCGAGTCGGCGATATCGATCTCCAGTGTGGCGAGGACATTCTCGCGAATGAGTTCGATCTCATCACGTCGGATCCCCTCTTTGATCAGGCGGACACTGGTATCGAAAAATTGGGCGTTGATCCTCTCTACCCTGGTGCTGGCTTTCCTCATGACCTCGATTGCATGATAGAAGTCACCCATCCGCGAGAGTGCGTCGGTGATCTGCCGATAGAGATGGGCAGCCTTTGCTGGGTCGCAGGACTCATCGATGAGCGGTATGATATCAAGGAGGATGGTCGGGTTCCCGCTCTTCTCGACGACCGCAATCCCGGAGAGCACGATCTCTTCAATGGGAAGTTGGGTCTCCACTCCGCCCCGGGCATTGAACTCGAACGCCTTCTCGAGGAACCAGCGCTCACCACTCCGCTCTGCCTTCTTTAAGAGCTCGATGACGAGGGTCTGACCTGCCCATGGCTTTTCGTCGTTGATCTTGAGCAGTTTGGTGTAGATCTGCTTCTTGTCCCGCTGGCGGTCGAGGAGATGTTCGGTCAGGATCGCGAGGACCTCTGTGCGCCGCTCATCCGTGATATCCGGGAGTGAGTCTATAATCCGCTCAATATCGGATATCTCTTTTTTAAGTGAGGATTTCCAGGCGGCATCCACAATATCTGCGATTGAATTGGTCCTCCGGATCTTTTGGTTGATCTCGGTGGCGCTTGCAAGACCCCGAATTACAAGGTCAATATTGCCGGACTCGATGCCGAAACCGGCGATCGCCCGGACGATATCGGCGTGGAGCTGTGATTGTTTAGATATATCGTTGATCTCAGAGAGTAACTGGAGAGCGTGCTGCATGATCTCGATATTCTGGTATTTCTGTCCGTACTGAATGAGGAGCGGGATTATATCGGAGAGTATTGCAGAGCGGTATTTACGAATGCTGATATTGTCAAATGTTTCCCCCCCTTTCTCGATATAGTGGATGTCTCCAGTATCGACTGCTGTCTGTATAAAGTCACGGGAGATCTCGGCGAGGATGTCGGACTGATGGCTCTTACGGTCAAGTTTGTCGATCAGGGTGAAGATTGCATTAAACCATGCTTCATCCTTATTCTGGATGTAAAGCGTGGTAGCACGCCGGATCAGGGAAAATATTTCATCTTTGGTCGGCTCGACGAGTTGACTTAAGAATTCTGGCTGGTTTCCTTCGAATGCAGCCTCAGTCAGGGCTGCGTTCATCTGCTCGTAGAGTGATTTCCTCTCCTTTCGTGTCTGGGTCTCTGAGATATCTGAAACTACCTTTTCAAGTTCACGCAGATCACCGGAAGAGATAGCCGAACTAATCTTCTGTTTTATCTGCAGTTTTCCGTTCATTTCAATCAACGCTCCCCAATGGCTTCTGCATCATGCATATTCATCATCAGATATATAGGTTGCCCCCCTCCAGCAAGAAATTTTTTTATGGAGAATTAGTGAGATCTTCCAAAATACTGGGGATATGTTAGATGATAAGAGTCTCTTGCTGCACCCTGAATGAAATGCTTATAGCAGGTTGGACTCATCTAACAAGACTCGATAAGGAAGTGATTATGCCTTCTTGATGGCCTGTATGACCTCCTGATACATGCTCTTTGCAACGTCTGGATCTTTTGATTCTATCATAATCCTGATCATCGGTTCCGTGCCTGACGCCCGCACCAGTGCCCAGACGCCGTCTCTGATGATCTTAATGCCATCAATCTTCTCGATGGTCTCCCCTGAAAATGCCTTTTCGATAGCGCGGACCAGCGTGGCAGGATCCTCTGTGTGATACTTCTCTTTGACCAGATGGTATGCTGGAAGTTCGTCGAGAATATCCGAGAGCCTTTTGCCGCGGTTATCCGCGAGAACTGCGACCATCATCGCGGCAGTCATGCCTCCGTCCCGGCAGAACTGGTGATCGGAATAGATCAGGCCGCCGTTTCCCTCACCCCCAAAGGAGACTTTCTTTCCCTTACCGATCAGTTCGATCATCCTGCGTGCGACATAGATGCTTCCCACGGGAGTATAATCAACACTGCACCCGTGTTTCTGCGCGATATCCTGGATAAGCCTGGAGGTGGCGACCGGGGTGACGATGAGTCCGCCGGGATTCCTGCGGCAGACGTAGTCCTCGATCAGGCCAAACTCGTAGTTCTCTTCTATATAGCGTCCTTTGTTATCGACAAAGACCGCCCGGTCGGCGTCACCGTCGTGCGCCACGCCAAAGTCGGCCCCCGTGGCGACAACCATCTCAGAGAGTGGTTTGAGCCCTTCGGGGGTCGGTTCGGGCAGCCGGCCCGGGAAGGTGCCATCGAGCTGGGCGTTGATGGTATGGACCCGGCAGCCCATCCTTGAGAGAATTATCGGTGTGGTTAACGCCGCAGGTCCGGAGCCCGGGTCGACGACGACGGTTATCCCCTCCCCGATCCCTGCCGGGAAGTGTTCCACAATGGCCTGGATGTACTCGTTGAGCCTCTCGGGGGCTGCGGTCTCTCTCCCCACGCTGTCCCAGGTGGCTGTCTCAAACAGATTGTTAAAGAACCGGTCCTCGAGCTGGATGATCTCATCATCGGACATCTCGGTACCGTCTGCCTCGATGATCTTGACACCGTTGTACTCTGGTGGGTTGTGGGATGCGGTTATCATCGCGCCGCCGGCAAACTCGTTGGTCTTTATGATATACTGCAGGGCCGGGGTGGGTAGAATGCCCATATCCACCACATCGCACCCGGTCATGAGGAGCCCGGCCTTGAGGGCGTGGACCAGGGCCTCGCCGGACGTCCGTGTATCTCTGCCGACTGCGATCGTTCCTTTTCTCATCGATCCGAGTGCGGCGCCGATCTTGAGGACAAGGGCCGGTGTCATCCTCTCACCGATCACGCCCCGCACCCCGTTCGTTCCAAACATTCGTTTTCCGTTTCGCATCAATCTCACTTCTCCACGTCGTGCAGTTCCCGTTTCAGTCGATCGATAGCGTTGCTGGCGGCAGCAAACGCTTCTGCTCTACGCTCTGAAAGTATAGCAATATATGCTATATCATCCCCTGCATAGAGCCGCCCTTTGCGGTGATAGGCCCGTGCGCCGATGATCCCGGGAGTGGACTCCATCTCCTGGCGGATATCCTCTATCAGGGCATCGACGGTCTCGTCGAACTCGAGGTCCTCGATATGCTCGGTGCCGATCCTCTCCCGGACGATCTCACTGAGCGTGAGGATGACCCCGGCATGCGAGACCCCATGCTCACGTCTCAGTTCTTTGACCAGTCCCTCGGTGGTATAGTAGTTCTCGAACCTCTCGAGTACGGCTATTACCTCATCGACGGTGGGGTTGCGGAGCACGACATTCTCGCTGGCGAGGTCGCCGATCACGATCCTTGGAAACTGCCGGGACTTGAACCCCTCAAGTATGGCGTAGTCAACCCCGGCATTGCAGAATACTTCCAGCGTGGAGTCCAGATCGTTCTCACGTCGGATGAGGACGGATTTGTCATCGTCAACACCGCAGGAGAGAGCAGCGTGTGAGTCATAATAGACGGTGGTGTCCTTCCCTGGTTCGAGCGCAAACCCGTGGTGTCCCAGGTGCTTGACCACCCCGACGACCCCGTGCGCGGAGAGCGCCGGGATCAGGCTCTTTATGAATGTGGTCTTTCCAGCATTCGATCGACCGACGATCTGAATGATCTTCATGAGTCCTCCTTCTCTATCTGCTCACCTTCTTCTTCTTCTTGGCCAGGCCTGGACTTCAGGATGACCGCCGCGGCTTCGGCCACGCCCCGCATCACCTCGGTGATCCTGTCCTCGATCTCAATCTCGTCATCGATATTCAGGCTCGTCCCTTCGACCTCGAGCAGGAACCGGGCGACTTCGCTTGCCTCAAAGAGGATCTCGTCGAGTTCTTCTGCAGTGAAAAAACCGCACATGGCCCCATAGAAGAATGTAGCACCTGCCTTCTTCACCTTCTTCTTAAACGAACTCCTTGCTTGGTTGACTGCCTGAGGGGTATATTTATCGAGCATAAACGGACAGAGATCCGGGAGGTTCTCGCCGATGAACGTCATCTCTGAGCCGCTGGTGGTCTTGAAGTCTGCACAGAGCCGTGCGATCGCCCATTCCCGGGCTGTGATGTGGGTATGTTTGCGTAAGAACTGGTTGACTCGCTGATAGGTGGCGCCGTCCACTTTCTTGAATTTCTGGTATTTATTTAGGTCTTTAAAATCGGTAGAGTCTTCCATTTTTCATATCCTCTTGTCTGTTTAGGTATTTCAATGGTGTTGGTCGAGTGAATGAGAATATCGGGTCATGCTAAGTTGAGGGCCTCGAAGTGTTCTGCAGGATCTGGTGGGAGATATCTCCCACTGGCTACATGACCGCCCATGTCCCTCTGATATGCATAGCATTATGCGGTTTATAGGTGCCCCTTCGATCTCGTGAATGGGGGAGCAGTTTAGGCTCCTTACACTGCAGCAAGGATCAATTACGGCCCTTCTCGGGCGATTGATCCCCTATACGCGGCTTGGGGATTGTCGGCCCTGTGTGGGTTTTCTCTGGGGTGCTTGGTGCCATCTTTTGGGGCGTTGTTCTGGATGGGTTTGCAGGTGATCTCTTCTTGGGGCATCTGCAAGTTCCAAATGGCTGGATAAATTGGCCTGGGCCGTAAGTGCTTGTGGGTGCGTACCTCCTCGGGGTGAAAGGGGCTTATGGTCGGCAAGCGGAACTCACGATAGGCGGATACGTGTCACTCGGCGTTAATTGGACGCTCCGCTCATTTGTATGCGATGTCCCGAAGGCCAGCAGGGGGTTCCGGGTGCCGTATTCTTGTGCTTGTGGGTGTTAACTGTCGGGCCGTCTTTGGTTCTCCACGTCTGTCCGGTTCGGGCGGCGCTATCTGCTTGTAATGGGGTAGCAACGTGGGCGGTATTTGGGATGCCTTAAGGTCCCTGATTGCCCTGGGTGTTGGTGGTTGTGATTGCGGGGCGATCTCGGGGGCTCGATGAGTTTTTTCGATCGCCGTATTGAGGTTGTGGCTCCCGATCGCGGACCTCGAGATGTAATGGATCATCTGAAACGACGATCGGGCGTAAAATCGCGTTTGTAACGATAATTTATATACTGGTCCGGGGGCTCCCTGTTGCTTGAGGTGTTCCGGCGTTCACTTTCTCCCCGCACGGTGGGGGCTTCATATGCTGGGGGAAGAATGTATTCATCAGGGTCTGTATCCCAATCCACCGGGATAGCAGCCCCCATACCTCCTAACACAGATACCTCCTGTATCCATCAGAAATACTTTTTTTGTTCTCCATTCTCTTATGGAATGGGTTCTCTCTATGGGTTTCGCGGCTATATGTGGGCGGTGCTTTGCGTCCCCGGTCTCTGACTGGCTTCACGCCACCTTCTGGCGTTCTGGCCTCGCAACGGGGTGGGGTTTCCTCCTCATGTGGGGGTCCGGGGTGGTCGCGACCGATACTTGTTGCCGGGGCCGCTTGGTTTGTCCCGGGAAAATGTGATTGCGGGGAATAGTGATTTACCGCAATTTTGATATGCTCCGTTATTCCATCTATTCTACAATGGAGAGTGCGCTTTTCTCTGAATGGCTGGATCGCTTCAGCAACTATCTTCGGATGCGTAATTACTCGCCCCGGACCATCAGAAAGTACGAGCAGACCATCCAGCGCTTTGCCCGGTACGCCTGGCTCCGGCAGCACTCGTCCCCGGACCTGGTCAATTTCGATGAAGAGTCGCTCAATACTGCACCTCTTGATGCGGATGTCAACGTCTCTGCGGCGCTGATCACCGATTTCTTCTCCAGTCTCTCAGAAGGGCGTGACTATAAGCCCAAGACCTTTCACCGCATGATATCGACTCTTTCTTCGTTCTACCGCTTCCTTTACGCTCAGGGGGTCGTTGTTGCAAACCCTATGCTCGGGGTGGAACGGCCCCGGATCAAGAATCAGGAACTGAAATACCTCAAACACAGCCAGGTGATTCGTCTTATCAAGTCGATTCCTGATGAGCGGGACCGGTTGATTGTTCGCTTGATCTACGCTACCGGCGTTCGTGTTTCGGAGCTCTGCTCAATTAACATCGAGGATATCGATTTTGAAGAGCAGACAATCCGGGTGAAAGGAAAAGGCGATAAAATCCGGATGGTGTTCATCGATGCTGAGACGCTTGATCTGATTGATCAATTCATCGGCAACAAGATTGAAGGGCCGCTCTTCGTGGGTCAGCAGGGCAACCACCTCTCTCCTAGGACGGTCCAGCATCTCTTCAGGAAATACGCTCCTCCGGGGATTACTCCTCACAAAATCCGGCATTCCTACGCGAGTGAACTCTACCGGCGGTCGAAGAACCTCCGTGTCGTGCAGGAGAACCTGGGGCACTCCTCCATCAAGACGACCGAGATTTATCTCCACACTGATATTGAGGAGCGCAAACGCGTCTACCAGCAGTATTTCCCGCTCTCAAACGGGAAAGATGGTATGCTGGATCGGTCTGATCAGGAATGGCGATAAACCATATGATGCTATATGGATTGGGTGTGGTGTTGGGTCCTGGCTGGAGCGTGGAGCCGGGTCGCTGGTACGTGACCTCATGCCGCAAAACCTCTGAAACCGCGCTCCCTTCTTTTGTTTTGGGTTCCTGCCTCTCCCTTTTGGCAACGCTCAAATTGCTGGGATGCCTATCGTATCAATATGCGTTACATTGTCACAGGTGGGGCAGGGTTCATCGGTTCCAACCTTGCAGAACAACTGGTGCGGGACGGGCATGAGGTTGTGATTGTCGATGACCTCTCCACCGGACGGAGCGAGAATATCAAGCATATCATCGATCACCCGAGGGTGACGTTCATCGAAGGGAGCGTCACTGACCTTGCTCTCCTTATCGATGCCTGTGGCGGGGCGGACGGCATCTTCCACCAGGCGGCCATTGCCTCAGTCCCCCGCTCCGTAAAAGACCCCCTTGAGACGAACGCAGTAAATATCGGAGGAACCGTGAACGTCCTCTGGGCCGCGAAGGAGTGCGGCGTTCCGGCCGTCGTGGCAGCCTCCACATCTGCGATCTACGGCGATGACCCGGTCTTCCCCAAACATGAAGAGATGAGGCCGACCCCCCTCTCGCCCTATGCGGTCTCGAAACTCGCGGGTGAGTACTACGGGAAGGTTTTCTCGGACCTCTACGGCATCCGGACGACGTTCCTCCGCTACTTCAATGTCTTTGGGCCCCGTCAGGACCCAAACTCGGAATATGCAGCAGTGATCCCGAAGTTCATCACCCGCCTGCTCGATGGAAAACCGCCGATCATCTACGGTGACGGGGAGCAGACCCGGGACTTTGTCTATGTTTTAGATGTGGTCCGGGCAAACATTCTCGCGATGGAGAGCGGTGCCACCGGTGTCTTCAATATCGCCGGGGGGCGCCGGATCAACCTTAACGAACTTGCCCGGAACCTTGGAGAGATCATGGGAGTGCACACGCCGCCTATATACGAACCTCCACGGTTGGGGGATGTGCGCGATTCTCTTGCCGATATATCCCGGGCTAGAGTTGCCTTTGGCTATTCCCCTCGTTACGCCCTCAAAGAGGGGCTCCGGGAGACGGTGATCTGGTTTAGGGACAGTGGCAGGTATCGATAGCTCTTCCCGGGTTTGGGGCCGTGTCTGGCGTCCTGCCCGAGAGATCCCTGCCCGCTCTATTTTCCGTGCGTTCTGCGGTAGGAACCTATATATTGTCTCCCCCCAGTATGGGGTGCGAGGTGCGAATGTATGCCCCGATTGATTTCACCAGAGGCTCCGCCTGCCGGAGATGACAGTAACGCGTTACGGGCGTACAGCAACGTAACAGCGGAGAATCCAAACGACTCTACAGCCTTAAACAACTGGGGTGTGGCGCTTGAACGGGAGGGCCGATACGAAGAAGCGCTCGCTGCATTCAATGCGGCGCTCCTATGCGACAACGAGGATGTCTACGCCTGGAACAACCGGGCTGTGATCCTCGCCCGGCTCGGTCGCCCCCGGGAAGCGGTGCTTGCATGCAGGCAGGCGCTCGCGATCGACCAGTCGTGCATCTTTGCCTGGGTTACCTACGGTATGGTGCTCGGCCGGCTTGGGAACTACCGGGAGGCTGAAGAGGCTCTTGCAATTGCAGAGGATCTTGATCCACAGGCCCGGGCGCTCTATCCCGGAAACTTGACGATGACCCGGGCATGAGCGGGTGTCTGCTCATCTTCTTGGCACAGCCGGTCCTGTGGGGGTAACTGCAGGCATTCCTTTGTCTCCCGGGTCGATACACCATATCATGCGATATGAGAGCACTGTTTGGCGGGTTGTCTCTCAGCGGCTCTGTTTCAGTATCACCCGCAGCCCGGACCCAATCCCTGCCCCCATCGAACTCGGCCCGGGTTTACTCAAACTCGGGTTGGGACCTTACGCTTTTATCTCCCTTATCACATAGTATAGTTGAGTGCCCCTCCGGCACGGAGTCGATCCCATGAAGACGCTCATACTTGCAGGCGGGAGCGGCACCCGTCTCTTCCCGCTCTCAAGGGAACACTACCCCAAACAGTTCATCCCGCTTATTGACGACGAATCCCTCTTTCAGAAGACTGTGAAGAGATCGCTCCTCTTCTCCTCTCCGCAGGAGATCGCGATTGTCACCAATACGGATCACCGGTTCCTGGTCCGGGACCAACTCGCTGCCATCGGGTGCGACTGCCAGGTCCTTGTGGAGCCGGTGGGCAAGAACACCCTGCCGGCAATCTACTACGGCGTCCATGAGGTCACCCGGGAGGACGGGCCGGACACGATCGCGGTTCTCCCCTCGGATCACCTGGTCACTGCGGACGAGAAGTTTCAAGAGGCCTTCCGTCGGGCAGGACAACTTGCAAAGGATTACCTGGTGGTCTTTGGAGTGCGGCCCACCTCGCCCCATACCGGCTACGGTTACATCCGCCCGGGTGAACCTCTCGCGGACGGTCTACTCGTGGATGCGTTCGTAGAAAAGCCCGATCTCGCGACCGCAGAGAAGTATGTTGCCAACGGCTACCTCTGGAACTCGGGGATGTTCTGCTTCGATGCCGACCTCTTCCTCGCCGAGTGCGAGCGATGCGCGCCGGAGGTGGCCCGGGCCTTCGAGCGCCCGGTCGATGAGGCATACGGGGTGGCCCCTGCCCTCTCCATCGACTATGGGATCATGGAAAAGACACGGCGGGCGGCTGTCGTCCCGCTTGAATGCGATTGGAACGACGTCGGGAACTTCGACGCGCTTTATGCCGCCCTGCCTAAGAACGAGAGTGGTAACGCCGTCAGAGGCGAGCATATTGGAATCGACTCCTCTGATAACCTGATCCTCTCCGACCGCCTGGTCGCCACTGTTGGGGTCCACGATCTCGCCATCGTTGAGACGAAGGATGCAATCCTCATCGCGAACCGTGACGAGGCTCAGCGGGTGGGTGAGATTGCAAAGGCCCTCCGGGAGAAGGGAGACTCCCGTGCCCTCTTCCACACACAGGTCCACCGGCCCTGGGGATCGTATACGAACCTCGAGGAGGGGCGGTCGTACAAGATCAAGCGCGTCACCGTCCCCCCGAAGCGGCGCCTCTCTCTGCAGATGCACCACCACCGGTCCGAGCACTGGGTGGTCGTCACCGGCTGCGCCGAGGTGACGATCGGGGGTGTGACCTCCCTCCTCCGGAACGGCGAATCCACGTTCGTTCCGGCGGGGACCGTTCACCGGCTCGCGAACCCCGGCCTCCTGCCGCTCGAACTGATTGAGGTTCAGATCGGCGAGTATACGGGCGAAGACGATATCGTCCGGTTTGAGGACGACTTCGAGCGGGCGTGAGCGGCGGCACCCCACCCCGCTCCCTGACCTCCTACGCGTGTCCTCTACCAAACCGATATAACCCCGAGACGCGTAGTACATAAGAGCTGGTACGGCAGGTATCGGTAGTTTCCTCTTCGCACCCCCGTGGTGTAGTGGTCAATCATGCAGGACTTTGGATCCGGCGACGGCGGTTCGAATCCGCCCGGGGGTACTCGTTTTAAACCGGGATGGTCGCCCCAAAAGGATCTCCCCTTCGATATTCTAATCGGAGTGCATACTCCCTAAGATCCGAACCATATTTCTGGTATCGAGGGTGAAACAGTTTCCCATTGGGTATCTCACCCCCAGTTCTCCAACTCTGGTACTCTGAACCATCGCATCTCGCCACTCTGAGGTTGGCCCGGGAGGAGGTATCTCCTCTGTATCTTTTCGGATCTCATACCTGGATCGGAGCAAGAGTTGAGGAAGAACGCTTGGTATACGCTTTTCTCCAATAATTCAAGATGATACCGGTGTAGCGGCGATTCAGCGCTGTAATTTTGCTGGATCGTCGTATCCGCTGCCGCCGGTATTTTGGATGTGCTGGTGCCGGTTTGCTCTCTACATCTGCACTTCGCTGTTATCTGAGTGGAATAAACCAGCGTACAGTCTCGACAGTGCTCTATCTGGATTCTCTGAGGTCAAGCGAAACGTATATTATCAGGCTAAGGAATGGACAGTTCCATGGTGAGCTTCCTCGGCAACGTCTTCAAACTTACGACAGGCACTACGCTCGCCCAAATAGCCGGTATCATTCTTATCCCAGTAATTACGCGGATCTACTCCCCAGAGTTCTTTGGAGTCAACCAACTCTTCATATCTATCGCAGCGTTGATCGTGGGCATCTCATCGCTCTCCTACGATTCAACCATCATGCTGCCGAAGCACGATGAAGACTCCATAAATATCTTCGCGCTATGTACACTCTGGATACTGGGCACATCTGCTGTAGTTGGCGTTATATTTATCGGATTTGGGGATTGGTTCGGAGACTTTTTCGGGGCTCCGGCGATCGTCGGTTATTTCATATGGCTGCCGTTTTTCGTCGTTCTCAGCAGTTTCTTCGAGCTCCTGAGGGAATGGCTCTCCCGGAGGGTGAAATTCGGTGCCCTTTCCAGGGGTATAGTTCTGAATACTGCATCAACAAAGCTCATACAAATCGGTGGCGGGTTGGTTGCAGCCTCTCCCCTTGGACTAATTCTGGGTAATGTGGGAGGCACGGGACTCGCTGTTCTCTTCATGCTTAGGGAGTTAAAGGATGATGTAGCACTCTTAAAGACTGTTACTCTGAAACGAATGAGAGAACTGGCTATACGCTACAAAGATTTCGCAATCTACGGTTCTGCAGGGGGCGTTGCAAACAGCATATCCTTGGAACTCCCTACCTTCATGCTCGCTTACTTCTTCAGCCCCGCTATTCTTGGGTACTATGCTCTTGCCACAATGGCGGTAAGGCTGCCAATGGGAATGGTAGGAACGGCAATCGCTCAGGTATTCTACCAGAAAGCGAGCGAGGAAAAGAATCGTACTGGGAGCGTTAAGGCTGTCATCCGGGAGGTCCACACCCGGCTCATCGCCATTGGTGTCTTTCCTTTCGTTGTCTTTGTCATTCTTGCTGAAGATCTCTTTACTTTCGTCTTCGGTATGAACTGGCTCACCGCCGGGACCTATGCACAGATCCTCGCCCCCTGGTTCTTTGCTGTCTTTATATTCACACCCATCTCGTCTCTGTTTGGAGTTCTTGAAAGGCAGAAGGGATATCTCTCTTTCGAGATCGTGACTCTCTGCACATGGGCACTCATCTTCTACGTTGGTGGTACTTTCGGTGACCCATTCTTTACACTTACCCTCTTCTCTCTCTGCGGCATGCTCATATGGGGGTCGAAGGCTGTATACCTCATAAGGGCGTCCGGCGCTGGATATCGAGATAGCGCCTTTAGCCTGTTCCGGCACCTTTTACTCAGCGTCATTGTCTCTCTTCCCCTCATGTTCGCGGTATACATGGGGCTTCCGCTTCTGATCCTGTTTGGGGTTGCAGGAATAACCACGGTTGTTTACTATCTTCTGCTCTTCTTCACGGATACACTGATCCGCAGGGAACTTATGGAGATGCTACAGGGAACGATTCCCATGAAATACATCGACTGGAGGGAGTAGTTAAGTATATTACGATGATGGGATCGATACCTCTCGGAAAGTCGGCTCGAAAGGATTATTCAGAAAAATCACAATAAATACCCGTACGTTGGCTCCTTCTTCGGAGGGGGCTCCTCCGCGGGCCCAGAGATGCCTGCACTCCATTTTTCTCCACCAGCTTCAATCATTTTGCCGCCTGCCATCCGGGCTCTCTCACTATTGGACTGAAGTTTCAGGACGACCTTAAAAGCGTTCTTCTCAGTCGGTATAATGTTGACATTGCTTTTGAAAATATGACTAACCTTGAATGGATTGGGATGTGTTCCGCCCCAAATTTTGCTTTGATTTGGAAACGAGGATTATCCGGATCCAGCCTCTGTCTTCCGAAAGAGACTTTCTCGTAGTCGTTATCCCATGCCCATTTGATCAGATCCCAGCTCAGATAATGATCTGGGGTATAATGCGGAAGATCACGGTTAAGAGCAAGGTACTCATAATAAACCGTTTTTCTGATTGGGTCCAGAAGTGCCAGCGCTCCGCCGGCGCAAAGAGCATCTTTTACTAAAATCGTGACTCTCAGTTCATTCGGCGAAAAAACATCCCAGATTCTCTCAAAAAAGGTTAATGGCAGGATTTCTCCTTTTATATGTGCTACATTCTTCGCATAATATCGATAAAATTGTTTAATGTCAGATCGCCTGGACAACTCATGAATCTCAAATCCCTCTTTGTCAAATCTCCGGATGCTTTTTGCTGTTTTCTTTGAGAGAGTGTCCCATATCTTCTCTGGAGGCTTTTGCTTCAGGTTTAACACCATGTTGCCTGAGTTTTCGCCAGGGAAATTGCTGTATGTTATGTTATTGAGGATATCAGGATTGTACGTATCTATGCAAAGGAATGAGCACTCTGTTGCGAAGAGCGACAGGAGATGATCGATCTGACCGGCGTCAAAAGAATCGTTCAGAATAACGTTAGTATATTCAGAGTAGGGTATGTTCTTTAGGCCTTGATAAAAGCCCACTGATTGACTGATAAATGGACATATTCCGACAACCTCCCGACCATCCCGGACAAGGTAGTACTTCGTCTTTAAATCAAATTCTTTCTCAAGAATCTCTTTCCATCTTAAATCATGGAACAGAGTCCCCTCATTGGAGTGGGTATTGTATTCCTGCCATTGGTGTGCGTTGCCCCCGGATAGCAACTCAATCGAATAAACCATTGAAGGCACTTTGCCGGACAACACCGATAATGTTTTCTCTTTATTTATCTTGCGGGGTTGAAGAATGGGGCAAAGCGAGATGATCTCGGTCAATAGGTACGGGGTAGATCACATATGGCAATCAGAACCCGTTTAATCTGGCAGTTCCTTTATGCTGGCTTTGAATGCCCGTGAAGATGAAGTATCTCCGTCATGGAAGTCGGGCGCAGATGCGGGAGGATGTCTCCATAATGTGATTAGTTGGGACTCCCGGAGCACCACACCGCTCTAGGATCATCTCTGCAGGTACCGTCGAACTCATTTCAAAACCCTCCAGACTGCCTGGCATTAACTGAATCTACCTGAAAAATGAGGCCTCATCGTGCTCGTATGGATCTGTCCCAGTATCCCGCGAGATCTGGAAATTGAACTCGTATCTTGGGAACAATAGGTAGATGGCCCATGTTGACGCCGCCCGGACGGACCCGACATCGTCCGATACTTTTTTTGCGCTCGATCCCCTCTCGCCTCCCGGGTGCCATCGAACATGACCGAGATTGATACGAGGATACGATCAATCCATGCCCGTGAGATACTTGACTCACGGGGGAACCCGACCGTTGAAGCGGATGTCACACTCGCCGGAGGAGCGTTCGGGCGTGCTGCAGTTCCGTCCGGTGCATCGACCGGAAAACACGAGGCCGTCGAGCTCCGGGACGGTGTAAAAGACCGTTACGGTGGCAAAGGAGTGCAGAGGCCCGTCACCAAGATCAACGGCGAGATCGCCTCGACCCTGCAGGGAATGGACGCCCGCGACCAGACGGCTGTGGACGCGGCCCTCTCCCTCCTGGACGGAACACCGAACAAGCGGAATCTGGGCGCCAACGCCACGCTCGCGGTCTCCATGGCCGTCGCCCGTGCTGCCGCCGCCGCAGAGGGCCTCTGGCTCTGGGAGTACCTGGGAGACCCGCTAAAGCCGCTCCTTCCCGTTCCCATGATGAACATCCTCAACGGCGGCGTCCATGCCAACTGGCAGGGTCCGGACTTCCAGGAATATATGATCGCCCCCTACGGCGCTCCGAGCGTCGCCGAAGCGATCCGGTGGGGGAGCGAGACCTACCATGCGCTCAGAGATATCCTTAAGGCGCGGGGCTACACGACCGGCGTCGGCGACGAGGGAGGGTTTGCCCCCGCAGTCTCCTCGAACACCGAGCCGCTCGACCTGATCGTGGAAGCAATCGAGCGGGCGGGGTATGCGCCCGACAGGGAGATCGGGATCGCCCTTGACCCGGCATCGAGCGCATTCTATAGCAACGACGCCTACAATCTCAGAACCGAAGGGCTGACCCTGACCGCCGCTGAGATGGTGGACCGGTATCGTGACCTTGTTGAGACGTATCCCATCATTGTCATCGAGGACGGCCTTGCCGAGGACGACTGGGACGGCTGGCGCCTGCTGACCAGGACGCTCGGGGACCGGGTGGAACTCGTCGGCGACGACCTTTTCGTCACGAACGTCGAGCGGATCGAGCAAGGGATTAAAAAGAGGGCCGCCAACGCAGTCCTGATCAAGCCCAACCAGATAGGGACGGTGACCGAGACGATCGCCGCAGTGCGCATGGCACAGCAGCAGCACTGGGGCGCGATGGTCTCTCACAGGAGCGGCGAGACTGTCGATACGTTCATCGCCGATCTCACCGTTGCCATGCAGACGGGCCACCTCAAGACCGGCGCACCTGCGCGGGGCGAGCGGGTGGAGAAGTACAATCAACTCATGAGGATCGAGGAGGCGGCCGGGGATACGGCCCGGTATGCCGGGCGGAGCGGGTTTGTCCGGCAGGGGCCGGCAAGATAGGCCGAAATAAGGCTTTCTTGTTGTTTCCCCGGGACCCGGGCAGGCGTGCAACCCCCCCGGGTTCCATGCAATTCTTAAGGCCTCCTCCCAAAATCATGGGTAACCATGGAAAGCGCTGCCCTAACAATTGAGATCCAGATGAGCCTCCTCCTCTTCCTCGCGCTCGCCGGTTACCTCGTGGCATCCCGGATCAACCAGTCGGCGACGATCGGGGCGATTCTCGTCGGGGTTCTGGTCGGACCGAGCGTGCTTGGCCTGATCACCTACACCGACTTCGTCGCGACCCTGGCGCATCTCGGGGCAATCATCCTCCTCTTCGTCATCGGGTTTGAGTTTAATATCAGGGATATTATTGATCCGCGTTACGGCGTCATCGGCCTTGTCGGCGTGATCATCCCGTGGATAGGCGGCTACGCCACGGCTGTCCTCTTCGGGTTCGACTTCGCGAGCGCGATCTTCGTCGGCACGGCCCTGACCGCGACGAGTATCGCCATAACCGCAAACGTGCTCAAAGAGATCGGCGTGCTCCAGACTGAGGCGGCACGGGCGATCATCGGCGCCGCGGTCATTGACGACGTCCTCTCCCTCCTGGTGCTTGCCGTCTCTACCGATCTCGTCGTGAGCGGGGATGTCTCGTTGACCCCGACCGTCCTGATGCTTGCCAGGGCCGTCGGGTTCATCGTCGTCGCCGGTGCCGTCGGGTACTTCGGCATCCGAAAGGTCATCGAACGGATGGACGCAACCCCCCTGGCGCGGAAGTATCCTGAGTTTGTCTTCATCTTCGCCATGATGGTGGCGTTCCTGTATGCGATGCTCGCCGACCTGGTGGGCCTATCAAGCATCATCGGTGCGTTCCTCGCCGGGGTTGCCTTTGCCCGCGTCGAACTCCGGCAGAGTAAGGGTGTCCACGAGGGCGCAGAATACTTCCAGATCGTCTTTGCCTCGATCTTCTTCGTATCCCTCGGCATTCTCGCAGACATTCGTGCGCTCACGTCCGACACGACCCTCTTCCTCCTGGTGCTGACCCTGGTCGCCATCGCCACCAAGGTCATCGGGTGCGCTCTCCCTGCCCGGTTGATGGGGATGTGCCGGGAGGACTCCCTCATCATCGGGTTCGGGATGGCGCCGCGGGGTGAGGTGGCGATGATCGTCGCCCTGATCGGCCTCGAGTCGGGGCTCATCGGCCAGGGGATCTTCGTTGCCATCGTCCTGATGAGTCTGTTGACGACCCTTATCACCCCGGTTATCTATCGGAACTGGTTCTTCAAGGGGGCCTACTGCGCTACGGAGTAAGCGGGGACTGAAGGTATGAAGAAGTGGGAAGAAGGTGTTGGAAAGGCAGATGGTCCTTTCCCGCCTTCACCAAACTTCAGGGAACGCCATGTTGGTATAGATATCCTCCAGGCGCGCCTTGTGACCCCGTTCCATTGCGGCGAGGCTCTCGAACAACTCGGCCTGTTCCGGATCCACACTCAGACTCGCGAGTTGGGTGTACATCTGCATTGCGTCGAGTTCCTTTCTGATCGCGAGAACCAGACCGTCGAGCGGCTTTAAGTCTGCCGAGAGCGGGGGGGTCTCCAGCATCTGGGCAATCTTGTAGTCCCTCTTCGTGTCGAACCTGAGTTTTCCGGGTTCTTTCATCAGAAATCCCTCAAGTGTCTTTCGATGCTTGCTCTCCTCACCGGCAAGTTCGTTGAAGAGGTTTTTCAGGTTCTCATCCTTGACCTTCTCTCTGACCGTGCGGTAGAAGGTGTAAGACTCGATCTCCCGCTCGATGGCATTCGATATGATTGAACGATATTCTTCAACATCCATGGGTTATGCACCGGTGGGCAATAGCATCTTGAGCGCCTTAAACCTTGTTGGAGGCAGGCTCTGGTGTGGTGTCGGGTTCGTGGGGTGTATGGGGGAGAGGGTTGGTGTTTTTCCTGTGTGACTATCCCGGGGTTGCCGGGAGGGATGACGTTTTTGCAGGAGTGGTGGTTGTGCGCTGTCAGGTGCTCGAACTCCGGACTTTCAATCCGTCGTTCCTTGAAACTCTTCGAGTTTCTCAAGCTCGCTTCGCTCGCACTCCCCGGTTCCCATTCCCAAAATGCGATATCCCCTCCAAATCCATGCAGGGCGTAACCTAATGTGTATGGGCATCCTCCCCGATCATCAGTGTCCGCCACCGCTACCAGAGAGGTGCGCAAGGCCACCACTGTCGACTTTACTGGAATTTCTCCTCGTGCAAACGCTCTGCCGCTGCCACGTGCGTGTGACGGTTCAAAGAATGAGGCAGTGAACACATCCATCTGCACGTTGCACCTGCGGACCTTGCGTGTGCTCCTGTGCTCCGGGTCGTCGCGTCCAGAAATTCCACAAAAAAAGATTTAGATAAACCGGGGCTTCTGCGAGAGAAGCCTCGGGGTGTAGAGCGGTCGGAATGGTTTTCCAGCGGTCTCCATCTGCACCGCTTGGATGAGCTCGTTCTCGGTCATTGACTCTTTGTAGGGCTTCTTCTTCTCGGAGAGCTTTCGGATGGTGACTGTGAGCCTGCCGGTCTCGGCTTCCTGGTCGCCGATCACCGCAACGTACGGTACCCAGTCCATCCCGGCTTCGCGGATCTTCTTGTTCACGCTCTCGTCCCGGTCGTCAACATCCGCCCTGATGTTGGCAGCGTTCAGGCGTGCACAGATATCTTCGGCGAAGCAGACGTGCCGCTCCGCCACCGGCACCAGCCTGACCTGGGTCGGTGCGAGCCAGGTCGGGAACGAGGGGACCTCCTGACTTGCAGTGCCCTCGAGCATCGCACAGATCACCCGCTCGATCGAGCCCGTCGGTGAGCAGTGGAGGATCGGGGGGTGGACTTCCGTCCCGTCGGGGGTGTAATACTTAATATCGAACCTATTGGCGCTCTCGACGTCGATCTGGACCGTCGGGTTCTCGATCGGTCTTCCCTGGGCATCGATTGCCGCAAGATCGACTTTAGCGATCCAGTAGTGAACCCGCTCCGAGAGGATCTCGATCAGCATTGGGACACCCGACTTTGCGACGATTCCCTTCACCCAGAGTTCGTACTGGTCATAGAAGTCGCGGGTGCACCGGAAGACCCCGACGAGCGGCGTCTCAAGATCTGCACCACTCTTCCAGCCTATCGCGAGCTGCTCCTCAAACGCCTTGAGTGCGTCGTCGACGTCGCGGCAGAGGGTGTGCATATCGGGCATCGTGAAGGCACGCAGACGCTTTAAGCCGATCACCTCGCCCTTCTGCTCGTGCCGGAACGAGTAGGTCGAGAGCTCATAGAGTTTCATCGGGAGGGTGTTCGGGGAGATATGCATATCGTGCATGGTGCAGAACATCCCGAAACATGCGGCGAAACGGAGCATCATATCGCGGTTGCCACTCTTGAACCGATACTGGCGTTCCCCGAACTTGGCCGCGTGCTCCGAGATCGCCTTATCGGCGAGGTCGTACATCACCGGCGTCTCCACCGGCATCCCGCCGTACTCGAGCACCCGTGCAAGGACGTAGTCGGAAAGAAGGTCCCGGATCAGTTTACCCCGCGGCATCCAGCGGAGGTGCCCGACATCCGAGCGCGGTTCATAATCCACAAGTTCCTTGGACCGCATCAGATCCACATGAACCGGTTCGCTCCCTTCCTGCCCCGGATATCCGAGTTCTTTTCGGATCAGCGCAGCGAAGGGGGTATTCTCCTTCACGTATTCGGCCGTGTCTTTGCGCTCCCCTTCGGGAGTGAGGACAAAGAACTCGTGCTCGATCTCTTTCTTCGGTGCGGCCGCCCCTTCTCCCGGGACGATCGTCCGCGAGAGCTCCGAGAGCGGGTGACCCTTGCAGGAGAGTGAGAATGCCTTGTACCAGCCGAACGGCGCCCGCTTTACGACAAAGCCCTCTTTTTCTTTGAGGGCCTCCTCAATGCCCTTTAGAACGCTCACCGCCGCTTCCGGCGACGCAAGGTCGGAGGAGAGGTGGGCATACGGGTAGATCATGATATTGGTGGTGCCGAGCTGCCGGGCGGTGGCGACGATCTCGTCTGTCGCCTGCCTGACGGCATCCTCGATATTCTCCTCGTCGACAGACTCAACCGCGCAGAAGACGGCGAGTGCCTCATCGAGGGCGTCCTTTGGGACCACATCCTCTTCGGCGACCTTCGTCTTCTTCCGGGCCTCGTATTCGATATGATCAGAGTGGATTAGAAGGAGTCGCATTGTTATCCCCAGTTGAATCGTTCAATATCTGTTTTCTTGCTATATAGTGCATGACGCTCTTTGGGCGTGAGTACCCTCTGCCTCGCCGTATGGCCCCCCTCGGGATAGAATTTGCTGGATTGTCATCAAGAGAGATCATGCTTGGCGCGCGCATTCTCATGGTAACGGGAGAGGGTCGCCTGCCGCTGGTCCATGTACTTTGCGTCTTTCTTCATATTGTACGGGCACGCTGCGCGATCCGTGCGATAGAAGACCAGTTGCCCAATCGGCATCCCTGCGTAGACCCGAACGGGTCTTGAGTTCACATTGCACATCTCGAGCGTGATTGTCCCGCGGAAACCCGCATCGATCCAGCCCCCCGTCTGGTGGAGTTCAATCCCGAGGCGCGCAATGCTGCTCTTCCCCTCAATGCTTGCCACGACGTCGTCGGGCAGTTCGATCTCCTCGAGTGTCTCAGCGAGGAGGAACTGCCCGGGGGCAAGGACGATCGAGTCAGCCACCAACTCTTCGGTCTTTGCACAGATTGTCTCTTTCTCGTAGGGGTCGATCACTGTATCTCCCGGGGTGTACCAGACGAAGTGAGAACCAAGTCTGATATCGAGGGAGTTGGGCTGGATCAGGCCGGGATCATAGGGATGCACCTTGATGTGCCCGCGCCTGATGCGGTCTTCTATCTGCCAGTCGACAAGAATCATTCTCTTAGATCTCTCCCGCAAACTATTCTTTGTTTTCGAGATGCCACTCCGTCCGGCGCATCAACCCATGAAGCGTACTCACCTCGCGGGTGGTGAGTTTGGTCCGGCCAAGCACCCGGCGGATGAGAAGCATCGTGTTCTCTCGCTTGAAATCCGGGTGGTCGATCTTATCGAGGAAGGTCTCGATGTGCTGGTAGAGCGAGTCCATCTCGATGGGTCCTGCAAGAGGATACGTCCCGCGAGGCAGATTCGCAAGTTCATAGCAGAGGATCCCGACCGCGTGAGAGAGGTTGAGGATGGGGTAGACCTTCGAGGTCGGGATGGTGCAGATGAGGTTTGCCCGCGCAAGTTCGGTGTTTGCAAGGCCCCAGTTCTCCCGCCCAAAGAGGATTGCAATCGAACCATCGATATCGGCGACGATCTCCCGGACCTCCGCCGGCGAGTAGTAGGGCATCCGCATCGGGGTGCAGACGGACTTGCTCACTTCGCCGGTCGTCGCGATCACAAAGTCAAACTCCCGGTAGATCTCCTCGATCGTCATCCGTTGAGCATTCTCCAGGACGTCGCGGGCATGGGAGGCGCGCATGATAGCATCGTCGCCAAGGGGACAGGGGTTGACGAGGACCAGCTGGGTGAATCCGAAGTTCTTCATCACCCGGGCGGTAAATCCGACATTCCCCTCATAGAGGGGTTCGACCAGGACGATTGAAATCTCAGGCATGTCTCACTGTACGGCCCGGACCGTCGCCCGGAGCACATCGATTCCCTCCTCGTAGACGGCATTCCCTACAACGATCGTGTCGGCAATACGGCCCATCTCCGCCGCCTGCTCCGCCGAGCGGATCCCGCCGCCATAGTATAGGGTAGCATGCTCGACTGCGTTGGCGGCCGCCTGCACGATCGAAGGGTCCCCGTAGGTCCCGCTGTACTCGATGTAGACGATCGGGAAGTGGAAGTAACGGTCTGCTACTTCCGCGAACGCGGCCACATCCTCAGCTGAGAGTGCGCAGTTTGCTCCCGTCACCCTCCCGACGGCGGAGTTCGGGTTGAGGACGATGTAGGCTTCAGGCACCACCATATCCCACATGATGCTGCTCGCATGGCGCAGCCAGGTGTGATGCTTTCCGACGATCCAGCGGACGTCGTCTGTATTCATCACGCTGGGCACAAAGAGGTAGTCGATCGCACCATCGAATATGGCGCATTCAGGACCTGCCGGCTCTACTACCAGCGGCAACCCGTATGCCGAGACCAGGTCCAGGAGTTCGGAGAGGTTCTCCGGAGTTACGTTCAGGGTGCCCGAGAGCATCAGAGCGTCAGTTCCGCTTGTTGCGATCTCCTCTATGGCTCCCTGCGGAAGGTGTTTGTCGGGGTCCAGTTTTGTCACGTGTGCCCAGGTCTTCCAGTTCGCGTGCATGGTGTCACTTCAGATGGCCGATGTAGTCGTGGAGTCTGGTCTTTGTGATGCCGGTGATCGAGGAAGCCTCATCCACGTCGGCCTCCCGCAGTGTTGCGGCGTCATATATGCCTGCAAGGTAGAGTTTCTCCACGGTCGCCTCCCCGATCCCGGGGATCTCCAGGAGCTCTTTTCGCCCGCGCTCAAGGGCGGCCTTGGTGACTTTCGGCGGGGTGGGGCGTCCAAGGCGCCTGCAGACCATATCCACATGTTTATGTACGGTCTCCGGATTAATGCCGGTTTTGCTTGCAAGGTATGGGATAGGGAGGTAGCAGAGGTCATCGGGTGTTGCAACACCACCGGCCTGGTATTTCTTCAGGCTGACCGCGGGGATCCCGGCCTCCCGAAGTGCGCGCTCGTTGCAGAGGCCGCGCGCTGCCTCAAGGAGCTCCGTAGCCGCCGCTTCAGGGATTCCGGCCTTCTTGAGCGCGGCAGGGTCGGCCCCGGAGAGCGCGCGGATATCCCCGATCCCCTGCTCGAGAAGGCTCTGCATGATCTTTGCATGGCTCCGGCCCTTCCTCGGCGGCACGATCTTTCTGATGAACTTTCGAAGTTCCGATCGGTGTCGAAGGATCTCGAGTGCATCTTTCGCCTCCTCTATGAGCCGATCGGCCTCGTTTTCGCCGACAGCAATAGCCTCCATGAGATCTTTTGGCCGCATGCCGGCGATCTCGGAGACTGTGTAGATGTGGCGCGCATGGAGGCGCTCAATGAGATCATCGGTCATCGAGGGCATCATCCGGAGCGCCTCAAGGTTTGAGGTAATGTGGCTGCAGAGCGGGCAGCCGAGATCCCATGGGCGAGATCCCTTCTGGATCAGGCGGACGTGGGCGAGCCCGTGTTTCTCACAGGTATCTTCGAGCCGGATTGCCCGTCCCCAGGTGCTGCCGGGTAGGCTGATGTTGAACCGGCACTCCGGATAGCCGGTGCAGCCTATAAACTGCGAGACACCCAGATGCCGGATCCGGAGTTCGTGCCCGCAGACCGGGCAGAGACCGACGGTATGTTCCTCTGCGGTCTGCTCCATGATCTCGCTGCCGATCTCCTCCTCGTGCGCCTCGAGCTTGTCAAAGACTTTATGGAGCATCTTGCGCGACTCTGCGATGACGTCGTCGCGGGTACGCTCACGCTGCTTGATGAGCTGCATATGCTCTTCAAGCGTCCGGGTCATCTCGGGCTCGGTGATCATCTCCGCGTGGTTGTCGAGAGCGTCCGTGACGGCTCTCCCGACGAGAGTGGGTCGGAGCGGGTTCCCCTCCACATAGCGACGGGCGATGAGTTTCCCGATCACCTCATGCCGGGTGCTCTTCGTACCGAGACCGAGTTCCTCCATCACCTGGATGAGACGGCTCTGGGAGTAGCGTGCCGGAGGCTGTGTCTGCTTCTCCTCGAGGTTTACCTTCTTTATTGGGAGGCGATCTCCCTCGGCAAGCACCGGGAGGATATTCTCCTTTGCCTCAGAGTATGGATAGATCCTGCGCCATCCGGGGGAGATGAGTCGGCCGCCTGTTGCCGTGTACGGCTCTCCAGATGCATCGAAGAGGCATTTGGTAGTCACCCACTGCGCATCGGGAGAGAGGGTCGCAAGGAACCGACGGACAACGAGTTCGTAGACCTTCCATTGGTCCTGCCCTAGAGCCTCGCGGGTTGCGGCGCCCGTCGGGTGGATCGGCGGATGGTCGGTGCTCTCCTTCTTGCCCCTGGTCGGGACCGGTCGCCGGTGCTGCTGCACCCAGGCGACGTCCGCATCAAACACCCCGCCCCGGAGGGTGTTTAAGATCGCGTCCAGATTCAGCGACTTCGGGTAGACCGTGTTGTCGGTCCTCGGATAGGAGATGTAACCGTTCATGTAGAGGTCTTCGGCGATCCTCATAGCATTCGCCGCGGAGAAGCCGAGACGGCTCGCCGCGACAATGAAGGTCGTGGTGTCGAACGGTGTCGGCGCCCGATCGTTCTTCTGACCTTCTTTTACGCTTGTGACCACAAGCGGCTCTTTTGTCCCCGCTTTCGCGGCAAGAGCCGCATCGTGGTCGGTGAACCGTCCGTTGGTATGCCGTGCCTCCACCTGCATGCCGTCTTTTTCGGTCTCAAGCGAGAGCATCCAGTATGTCTGTGGGACGAAGTTCTCGATCTCGCGCTCCCGATCGACGATCATCGCAAGCGTCGGGCTCTGGACCCGGCCGACGGAGAGGATGTTCTTGCCACCCCGCCGGGCCGCAAGGCTGATGAACCGGGTCAGCGACGCACCCCACATCAGGTCGACCGTCTGGCGTGCTTCGCCGGCGGCTGCGAGGGCGAAATCAAGATCGGTTGGGTTTTCAAAGGCGGCCCGGATCTCCGCCGGGGTAATTGCCGAGAATCGGGCCCGGTTGATCTTGACCGTCGGATTCACCGCACGGACAAGTTCGTAGGCCTCCTTGCCGATCAGTTCTCCCTCGGTATCGTAATCCGTCGCGATGGTGACGAGGTCTGCCTTCTTTGCAAGTTTCTGGATCAGGTTGACAATCTTCTTTTCAGTCGGTTTCTTGACGGTGCCCGCATCGATGAGGCTTCTGGGGGTGTGGACTTCGCTACGCCAGTTTGTGTAGCCGGGCTCGAAATCAATCTCCACCACGTGCCCTTTGAGGCCCACCACTGTCTTGGTGTCGAAGGAGTAGGTGTATACGTTCCCCTCTTTGACCGCCTTTACCTTCTCGTTGCCAGCGAGGATCTGTGCGATTCGGTTTGCTGAGATGTTCTTCTCTGCTATGATCAGGTGCACTGCGGATTACACCTCGCTTTTATCAATACACTCGGCTACGATGCGCCCAAGTTCCCGCGGGTCTGCCCGTCCACGGGTCTCCTTCATCACCTGGCCCACCAGGAAGTTCAGGGCGCCCTTCTTGCCGGCCCGGTAGTCACTCACTGCCTGGGGGTTTGCAGCGAGCACAGCCTGCACGATGGCGGTAAATTCGTCTCCAGCAGCCTTTGCCAGGTTTTCACGCTTAACGATCGTTGCAGGCGCTTCACAGGGCTTTCCTGCGGCGCAGGCATTGAGCATCTCTCTGAGGACCTGGACCCCGGCCTTGTCGGTGATCGTCCCCGACCGGAGAAGCGCGAGGAGTTCCATGAAACGCTCGGGCGGGACGGCGGATATGCTCATATCACGGTAGTTGAGTTCCCCGAGGAGGATATCGGCCACCCAGGTAGCGGAGAGGATCGGGTCCACGGGTGCGACATGTTCGTAGAAATCGGCGAGTTTCGGGTCGCCGGTCAGGGTTCGGGCATGGTTGAGTGATATACCGTACTGCTCCATGAACCGGTTCTTTCGTGCAGTGGGCAGTTCGGGAAGTTTGATCTTTTCCATCCAGTCCGCGACGCGGAGCGGCTGGAGATCGGGCTCCGGGAAGTAGCGGTAATCGTACTCCTCCTCTTTGCCGCGAGCGGAGGTGGTGATCCCGCGCCCTTCCATGAAGTGCCGGGTCTCCCTCACAACTTTCTGTCCACGCCGGAGCAGGTTCTTCTGCCGGGTCACCTCGAAGGTGAGGGCCTTCTCGACGCCTTTGTAGGAGGAGATGTTCTTGACCTCAACCCGTTCGGAGCCTTCAAGTGAGATGTTTGCATCCACACGGAGAGCACCTTCCCGATCGCCGTCAAAGACCCCGAGATACTCGAGGATTGCCCTGAGTTTGTTGAGGAACCGGCGAGCTTCCTGTGGTGACCGCAGATCCGGCTCGGTGACGATCTCAAGAAGCGGGATACCAGACCGGTTATAATCGACGAGCGAGTACTTCGAGGATCCCGTGACGTGGACGAGTCTTCCGGGATCCTCTTCGAGGTGAACCCGGGTGATCCGGACGATCTTCTCGTGCCCTTCGTCGTCCTCGATCTCGACGGTCCCCTCGACAGCGAGCGGTTTGTCGTACTGGGTGATCTGGTAGGCCTTTGGGAGGTCCGGGTAGAAGTAATTCTTCCGGGCAAACTCCGAGACTTCAGGAACTTTCATGTTGAGGGCTTTTGCGACGGAGAGACCATACTCGACCGCCTTCCTGTTTAAGCGGGGAAGCGCACCGGGTAGCCCGAGACAGATCGGGCAGCAGTGAGTGTTCGGCTCGTCGTCACGGTAGTCCGTCGAGCACCCGCAGAAGAGCTTCGTTGCGGTCGAGAGCTGGACGTGGATCTCAAGCCCGATGATCGTCTTCATGCCCGCACCTCCTGTTCGTAGGCATACGCGGTATCGACGACGCGCTCGTCCTCAAACTGCCTCCCCATAATCTGGAGCCCCACAGGTAGGCCGTCCACCTTGCCGCACGGAACCGATATCGCCGGGATTCCGGCGAGGTTTGCGGGCACCGTGAGGATATCCGAGAGGTACATCGAGAGCGGGTCGGTCTTCTCGCCGAGGCGGAAGGCCACGGTCGGCATCGTGGGTCCGGCGATGACATCGACCTCGCGGAAGGCCCGCTCGAAGTCATCTCTGATGTTTCGGCGGGCGATTTGCGCTTTTGCGTAGTATCGGCCGGCGTAGCCTGCAGAGAGCGCAAAGGTGCCGAGCATGATCCTGCGCCGGACCTCGGCCCCGAACAACTTCCCCCGCAGGTCCTGGTAGGCCTCGTGCCAGGTCTTCCTGGTATCTACCGCCGGGCCGTAACGGACGCCGTCGAACCGGGCGAGGTTCGAGGAGGCTTCACTCGTGCAGATGACGTAGTAGGCCGCAAGCGCGTGCTGCATGCCGGGAATGCTCACCGGGACGGTCTCGGCCCCGAGCCCTTCAAGGACTCCGATCGCGTCGCGGACCGTATCTGCGATACGGGGGTCCACGCCCTCGCCGAAGTATTCTTTCGGGATCCCTATCCGGAGCCCTTTGACATCGGCCGAAGGCTTGTGGTCATACGGGCGGTCAAGCATTGTCGAGTCGCGGGGATCGTACCGTGCGATCACCGACATCAGGCGCGATACATCCTCTACCGTCCGTGCCATCGGTCCGATCTGCTCAAGGGAGTTTGCGTAGGCAATGAGGCCGTAACGTGAGACCCGACCGTACGTGGGTTTGAGCCCTACGATCCCGCAAAACGCCGCAGGACATCGGATCGAGCCGCCGGTATCGGTGCCGAGCGCCATCGGGACGAGCCCCGCAGCCACGGCGGCGGCGCTTCCGCCGGATGACCCGCCCGGTACTCGCGTCGGGTCGACTGGATTTTTTGTGGGACCGAACGCGCTCGTCTCGGTGGTGGAGCCCATGCCGAACTCGTCCATGTTGGTCTTGCCGACGATCGCGGCTCCTGCTTTTCTGATGAGTTCGACGACGTAGGCGTCGTACGGCGGGATGTAGCCCTCGAGAATCCGTGACCCGCAGGTAGTCTGTATACCGGCCGTGGAGATGTTGTCTTTGATCGCGACGGCAACGCCGCCGAGCACGCCATCGCCATACGGTGCCTCGCGGCAGGTGGTGATGAATGCGTTGTACCGATCGTCCGGCGAGTAGTCAAGAATCCCCGTCACTCACATCACCCTCGGCGCTTTTATGAACCCATCCTCGGTAGAACCCGCGTTCGCGAGGGCATCCTGCTGTGAGAGACTTGGTCGGGGCTCATCCTCCCGAAAGACGTTGAAGATCCCGGCGGCCGGGGTGCTTTCATCGACTACGGTGTCAAGAACTTTAAAGTAGTCGAGGATTGCGTTGAACTGGGTGGTGAATTCCAGCACTTCGTCTTTTGATATGCCGATATCTGCAAGTTCTGCTATATGTTCAATATCTCTTTCAGTGATCATGTTCCGCCCTACTTATCTCCGTTAAGTACCCTTGTACCGACTTTTTATAACCATTCCTACGAGCGAGCCGCTGGATAACTTTCCAGATTCCGCTCCCGTATTGCATCGCTTTCTTCTCGGCCCAGGCCATTTCGGTGGGAATGTGGTGTTCTGCGACCACCCGCAGGGGGTGCTTTCTCACCCCGCCGCGCACCATCTCCTCGGCCGGGATCGCTCGTGCGGCGCGCACCACCCGGACATCCAGGTAGGGCAGCGAGAGGTTCGTCCCGAGAAGCGTCGCGACTGCCTGATCCCGCCTTCTCTGGCGCCCGAGATCAGCAAAGTCCCGGTCGAGGTCGCGAGCGAGGTCGAGCGAGGAGAGGTAGCGGGCATAACCGCCGAAGAGTTCGTCTGCTCCCTGCCCGGAGAGGATCCTGGTGTGCCCGTGTTCTGCTGCCCACTCAGCGGCAAAATACAGGGTCGTTGCGATTGAGACCTCGAGAGGGTTTGTGGGCTCGGGGATCACCCGGACCACCCGGTCGAGTGCCTCTGCGACTTCATTCTCTCTTGGTGTGACGATCTCAAGGTCTAGGTCCATCATCCTCGCTGCCTTTGCTGCCCAAGTCGCATCATGCGACCCTTCGACCCCCACCGTCACGCAGGGAAGACGGGCAAGCCCGGCAATGAGGGCCGAGTCGAGACCGCCGGAGAATGCCACCACGCCTTCATCGCTCCGGAGGCTGACCGCGGTGACGATTGCCTCTTCAAGGGTGCAGGGCGCCGGATCGGGATTTATCCTGAGGATCTCGCGTCCGTTGCAGGAGATGGTTCCCGGCGGGACCGGGCCAGGGATGATCCCGAAAGCGTCGCGGGCGATGCAGTCATCCCAGGTGAGCAGGAACTCACCGCCGCACCGGGTGATGGTCTCTGGCCCTTCTTTGAGCATCCGCTCCAGGTCGGCAGGAGAGAGCCGCATCCCGTCTTGTTCTATCCAGCCCTTCAAGTTCATGGTCGGCATATTCCGTAATCCAGCAGTTCTTGCCGTGAGGTTCACGCGGTGCGTGGTCACCTCAAAAAACGGATCCGTGTCAGTGTTTGCACTGTTGAACTATAAATGTGCGTACATCTGCCTAGGCGAAATGCTGGCGGTTTTTTGGGTTTCTGTCTAGATCTGTCATCCCCGGGCGGAGATGGCGACCCTGACCGGACGCAGCGTCATCTTGGCGTGTGATCTTGCCGCCTCTCTACGTCTTTGGTATCGAGGTGGTCGGGACGCAGTGCGTAACCGGTGCGTAATCCGGGAAATATCCACATCATCCGGGTTTTTGGTTCCCATAGCGACTCAATGTCGCAATTCCGGCCGCTACGATTTGGGGGTAGTCCTCGAACTCCTCTACCGGGAAGGGGGACACCCGGTCACACCTAACGGGTGCTACGGATGAAGGCTTGTCCCCATTTTGGGAGTGTTGAGCTCTCCTTGGCTTATTAAATGGGTTATATCGGCGCCGTCTGTGCCGCGCCGGTGGGAAAAAAGTGTGGTGCAGGAACTATTTGCGGTGATGGCCGTCGTTGCTGGCAAACGGGCGGGATGCGCCGCCGCACCCCACCCAAACTCCCTTTACCTGCAGAGCGGCGTGAGTTTCTTGATTAACCGCTCCACCTGCTGGACCGCAGTCCCTATATATGCATCCGGACTCAGGAGAGCCTTCAGGTCCTCGCGGGTGACGAATGCCGTGACCTCGGGCCGCTCACCGAGCACCTCGGCGAGATCGCGGTCTTCGGCGAGGGCCTGCAGGCTCGCCGTCCGCATTACCTCGTGAGCATCCTGCCGGTTCATGCCCCGCTTGGTGAGCTCGATCATCACCGACTCGGCAAGGTTCACGCCCCGGAGCAACATCAGGTTCCTCCTGATATTCTCCTTATTGAATTCAAGCCCCTCCAGTACGCCGATCATCACCTTGAGGATATGGTCGGTCAGCACCGAGGCTTCGGGGAAGAGCACCCGCTCGGGGGAGGAGTTTGTCAGGTCGCGCTCGTCCCAGAGTACGTTGTTTAACAGAGCCGGTTCAACCGAGGATCGCACAATTCGGGCAAGGCCGCAGACCTGCTCGCTCTTGATCGGGTTTCTCTTGTGGGGCATCGTGCTCGAGCCCACCTGCTTCTTGCCGAACGCCTCGGCAAGCTCCCCTATCTCGGAGCGCTGCATCAGACGGATCTCTAGCCCGATCTTGTCAAGCGTGGTCGCGACGTTTGCAAGGAACATGAAGTACTCCGCGTAGCGGTCCCGCGCTATAATCTGGTTAGAGACGTCCACCGGCTGGAGCCCGAGAAACTCCATCATCGTCTCCTGGACTGCTATGCCCGCTTCTCCGAGCGCTGCCTGGGTGCCCACCGCTCCCGTGAGCTGCCCGACGAGGAGGCGGGGGCGCATCTGGCGGAGTCGTTCGATGTGCCGGGAGACCTCGCTTGCCCAGATCGCGAACCGGAGGCCGTAGGTCGTGGGAACCCCGATCTGCCCATGTGTCCGCCCGGCGCAGACGAGGTTCTTCGTCTCCGCACTCCGGGCGAGAAGCACGCAGAGGAGTTTGCCGAGTTTCTCCTCGATGAGCGCGAGGCTATCGCGGAGCTGCAATGCGGTCGCCGTATCCAGGATATCGTTCGATGTTGCCCCGTAGTGGATCCATCGCCCGGCATCGCCGCAGACCTCTGTGACGGCTTTGACGATCGCCATCATATCGTGGTTGATCTCGGCCTCGATCTCCTTCGCCCTCTCTAGACTTGCCTTGCCTGCGCAGGCCGCAATCGTCTCGGCATCCTCGCGCGGAATGAGCCCGTGCACCGCTTCAGCCCGGGCCAGCGCCACTTCGGCCATGACGATCGCCCGGAACCGGTTCTCCTCACTCCAGACGGCACGCATCTCGGGAGTGCCGTACCGGTAGTCAATAGGATGGATTGCCATAGTTGGTACCTGTTTGCTCTGCCGCGTTAAAAAAGGGGTCGTGGCGCACCGGAGGTCGCCCGCGAACCGGCGTCATGCTCGCGTGCTCTCAAGGAATATCGCCGCCGTCCCGAGAGAGGGTGTGTCATCGCGAGACGTATGCACGACGAAGGGATACCCAGGGGAGTTTTCAAGCGATACACTCAGGTGGTAATGATGGCCGCGGTGATTGTGAGGAGCGTCGTGATCTCGGCTGGGCGGGTAATCTGGTTTGAGGGTATGGCAGATCCATCACGCCGGTTGTTAGCAGGTCTTTGGAGTGCTCCGCTAGTTTCGCTCCAGGATGGCAGATCCGGGCTCCGAACGCCCTATCCTTTCAGATCCACCCTTTCCTTTTGAAATAGAGGAGCATCACCCCGGCGACCGCCGCCATTGAAGCAAGGGCGATCGGGTAGCCCCAGGGGTGGCGGACCTCCGGCATATCGAAGTTCATACCGTAGACCCCGGCGATGAAGGTGAGCGGGATGAAGATGGTGGCGATGATCGTGAGGACCTTCATGATCTCGTTCGTCCGGCTGCTCTGGGTCGAGAGGTAGACGTCGAGGGTTCCCGACACCATATCCCGGTAGGTCTCCACGGTCTCGGCGACCTCTATGGTATGGTCGTAGACGTCGCGGAAGTAGGCGCGTGTCGATTCCTGGATCAGGGACGACTCCCCCCGCTCAAGTTCCGCCACCACGTCGCGGAGAGGCCAGGCAGACCGCCGGAGGGCGATCAAGGAACGCTTTAGGGCGTATATTGCCTGGAGGGTCCTCCTGTCGGGATCCGCCACCACCTCCTCCTCGACCGCCTCGATGCGTTCCCCGAAGTCCTCGATCACAGTGAAATACCCGTCAACGACTGCGTCAAGCAGCACGTAGAAGAGGTAATCCGGTCCCTCGCTCCGAAGCCTCCCTGCCCCGGTCCGCAGGCGCTCCCGAACGCGAAGAAAGACGTCACCCGGCTGCTCCTGGAACGACGCGACGTAACCTTCCCCTAGTACCAGGCTGACCAGTTCGCTCACAAACTCACCATCGCCGTTCGGGGAGAGCCTCCGAATCGCAACGTAGAGATAATCGCCATAATCTTCGATCTTCGGGCGCTGGCGGGTGTTCGCGATGTCCTCAAGCGTCAAGGGGTGGATCCCGATGGCATCTCCGATTGCCTGAAGCATCCCGGCATCGTGGATGCCGTCAACATCGATCCACGTGACTGTCGGGGGGGTGGTAGGGGCCGGGATCTCGGCGGGTCGGGTGGCAGTCCGCTCGTCGAGGTGCGAGGCGTCGTAATCGACGATCGTGACGGTAACCTGTCGTGCTCGGGAAGTGTTGGTATGGATGGACCTCTCTAGGGCCGACTCCTGTCCTCCTCTCTCGTTCTCACGCGGACTCATCGGATATATCGTTCAAATGGTCGTCTAAAAAGTGGGGTGATCCCGGATCACCGCTTTAATCCCTCACTTACTCTCTCGTCTTCTCTCTTTGCCTTCGCTGCGGCGCGTCCAATCAGGATCACCACGATCACCGCGATGATGGTCACGACGATGGCGTACACCAGCATCGCAACGAGCGTGCTCTGTTCACCGAAGATGAGTGAGAAGAGTTCCTGGATGGCGCCGTTCCATGCGAGAGCGGCGACCAGTCCGAATGCAGCCGTGACTAGGGCCGCAATTTTGTCAATAATCTCAGCCTTGAGCGACATGCAATCCCTCCAATGGGAGGAAAGCACGGTCGGTAGTATAATACTTTCGGGGGCGGGCGCCTGCTGTGTGCCGTTGGGGGGGCGTTCCCGGCGAGCGGGTTTCTTCTCCCACGATCGAGTCCCGTAAGTCCGGCCTCACATCACTTTCACCCCGGGCACCCAAACAACATTGATGTCAGCCGTCGACGTTATAACGCAATGGATACCCTCGACGACTGGTTCCCGTACCGGGAGTACCGGCCACACCAGCGCAAGATGCTCGAAGTGGCGGCGTCTGTCGCGCGCGACGGCGGCATCGCCATGATTGATGCACCGACCGGGAGCGGCAAGTCGAGTGTGGTCTCCGCGCTCCTTGCAGAGAGCCGGGGACGGAAAGTGCTCGTCGCCGTGAGGACTATCAGTCAACTTGCCACATTCATGCGCGAGCTCGATCTCATCCGGAAGAAGCGTGGCGGCCTCAAGTTTGCCTACCTCATCGGCAAGTCCGGCATGTGCCCGCTTGGCGGCGAGGGGGACGTTTACCGGCGGTGTGAGGGCGTCAAGGCCTTCTCGACGGCGCTGATGCGGGAGCGAGCGCAGAAAGGATCGCTCGTTCCGGCAAACGACCGCCAGATAAAACAGCAGATTCGGAAGATGGATCCGGACCACCCGCTTATCTGCCCGTACTTTATTCAAGGCAAATCGTTTGTTGAGACCGGAGACGCCGGGCTGAAGATGGTCCCGTCGGCTGCCCTGCGCGTCCGGGCCGAGCGGGTGAGCACCGAGTTGATCTGGCCTGACCAACTTGCCGAGTTTTGCGGCAATATCTGCCCGTACGATACGATGATGCACGCTGCCCGGGATGCCGATGTGGTGCTCGTGAACTTCTACCATCTCTTTGATGATACCATCCGGGAGCAGCTCTACCAGTCGCTCGGAGTTGAAGGGCACGATGCCATGCTGCTCATCGATGAGGCCCACAACTGTGGCGACGTTGTCCAGAGCATCGAGAGTGTGACGATCGAGGAGCGCGATATCGTCCAGGCCGAACACGAACTTGCCGGGCGACGCCGGTCCCAGCATCAGGCGGACGCGATCAGTCAGATCCTGCCGCAGATCACTCGATTCATGGAGGCGCTTAAAGCCTCGCTTGAGGCTGAGGACTGGTTTGATCCTGCCATCTTCCAGCGGATGGTCCTCTCCGGCACGCTCTATCGGCGCATGGAGGATGTCGTTGACGACCTCCTCAAGATCAGTGAGGGGATCCGTGAGAAGAACATGCAGGCGGGCGAGTTCAGGGAGAGCGCGATCGAGCGGCTGACCGAGTTCTTCTACCGGATCTTCCGGTCCGCTTCCGACCCTGCCTACCTTACGGTCTACCGGAAGGATGACGATGGCACAGTGGCGCTTGAGGTGCGAAACATCGACCCGAGCAACAAACTCCAGGAGATCGCCCAGGCGCATGCCTGCTGCGTCCTGATATCCGGAACACTCTCCCCCATCGAGAGTTACCGCCGCTACTATTTCGGCGATCTCCCCGTCACGACGCTATCGCTCCCGAACTCATTTCCTCCGGAGAACCGCCGCATCTTCTGTGCCAGCGATATCACCACTGCCTACTCAATGCGCCGGGACGCTCAGAACCTTGCCCGGACTGAGGACTACATCCTCACGTTTGCCCGCCTTCCAGGCAACCTTGCGTTCTACTTCCCGTCGTACGACCTGCTCAACACATTTGCAGACCGATGCGCCCCAAGAATCAGGGGCAAGCAGATCTATGTCGAGCCCAAGGATCCCGCCGCAGCCGCGGCGATGCTCCGGGAGTTCATGGGTCTTCCGGGGACTGGCCGCTCTGGCGTTCTCTTTGCAGTCTGCGGCGGGAAATGGAGCGAGGGCCTGGACTACCGGGGTGAGATGCTCTCTGGAGCGCTTGTCATCGGTCTTCCGCTTGCTCCGTTCAACCGCGTCCGCCGGATGGTTATCGACTACTTTAAGATGAAGTTCGGTGAGGAGGGTGAGTTCATCAGTTACACCCTCCCGGCAATCAACCGTGCCCTGCAGGCGCTCGGGAGAGTGCTCCGGACGCCAGAGGATCGGGGTATTCTCGTCCTTGGAGAGAAGCGGTTCCTTGAGCCCCGGGTTCACGCCGGGTTGCCGCCGTGGATGCAGGGGGAGATGACCGCGTGCACCATCGACGTCTTCAAAATGGAGGCAGGTAGATGGCGATCTTGACCGGGTCGTGTCGATTTGGCCTATGGTACGTCCATGTGGCATGGCAGGGCGACCTCGTCTACCGGGTACGGTTTGCCCCCACGGGAGTACCGGGTCCAGTTCCCGAGGTGATCCTGCGTTACTGTGCCGGACAGCCGGCAGATCCCACCTCGCTTCGGAGTATCGCAACCGAGGGGGACTCGACCTTTGCGAGGATCTATCGTGCCGTCTGTGCGGTTCCTTATGGTGAGACCGTCACCTACGGCGATATTGCCCGGGTTGTCGGGACCGCACCCCGGGCAGTCGGATCGGCAATGGCAAGAAATCCAACCCCGCTCGTGGTGCCCTGCCATCGGGTCGTTGCAAAGACCGGGCTAGGCGGGTTCTCTCCCGACTTGTCAATCAAGGAAGCATTGCTCGAGATGGAGCGTCGGGTGTCGGGGCGCTCCACACCGCAGAGGAGAGGAGTTAACAGGTAACTCCGCCATAGTATATTGGAATGAAGATCGCAGTCCTGGGTGCAGGGGCGGTCGGCCTGACCGTTGCCGCAAAATTGTCCCGTGTCGCGGAGGTCCATGCCGTTGCCAGGAGGCGGCATGCCGACGCGATACGTGAACGGGGTTTTCTGCTGACTGGAATCTGGGGGGAGGGTACATACCGCTTCAGCTGTTCTGACGACCTGCCGAGCGCATGGCAGGAGGCAGACTACTACATCATCACCTCAAAATCGACCGATACCGAGGCGATATGCCGCCAGTTTGCTGATGCTATCAAGGGGCGCGAGGTCGTGAGCCTCCAGAACGGGATCGGAAACGAGGAGATCATCGGGCGGTTCACCGACCGGATGATCGGCGGCATGATCATCACCGGGTTCGAGTGGCGGGGCGATGCATCGGTCCATGTCTCGGTCGAGGCGGCGCCTATGAAACTGGGGCGGTATCCATCCGGCACTGACGAAGCAGTCGAATCCCTTGCGGCCCTCATCAGGAAGGCCGGCATCAAGGCGGAGGCGACCGATAGTATCAGGGCCGATATATGGTCGAAGACTCTCTATAACTGCGCATTAAACCCGCTGGGCGCTGTGATGAATGTCCCTTACGGTGCGCTCACCGATCCGCATGCCTGGACGATCGTCACCGAGATCGTCAAGGAGGCCTATCGGGTGGTTGATGCCGAGGGTGTCTCCCTTCCCTGGAAGACGCCGGAGGCGTACTTAGAGTATCTCCGGACCCGTCAGCTCCCGGCGACGGCCGCCCATCATTCGTCGATGCTTCAGGACCTCTCCCTCGGACGGAGAACGGAGATCGATTTCATGAACGGCGCGATAGTGACTTTCGCCCGGAAACACGGAATCGATGCACCCTATAACTCCTGTATCGCTGAATTGATCCGTTTCCGGGAACGTCTCTAAAGGTAGTGCGGTATGCGGTCTGCGATTGTTCTCGTTGGAGGTGCGGCACGGCGTGCTGGTGGACGGGAGAAGTATTTCTTCACGTTCCAGGGCAAGACGTTCATCGAACGTCTCATCGATACTCTGCGGGAAGTAGTGGACGAGATTGTGGTAGTTGCACGCGACCCCGAGCAGTGCGAACGATTTAGCCACCTCCAGGGCGTCAGGTGCACATCGGACATCCGGCAGGGTCTTGGTCCCATCGGCGGCCTGCATGCGGGAACACTCGCAGTACATGGCGAGTATATCTTCGTTGCCGCCTGTGATATGCCCTGTGTTCACCCGGGAGTGGTGGAGATGCTCTTTGATGCTGCAGTCGGGTACGATGCTGCCATTCCCAGCTGGAACGCCGATATGCTCGAGCCGCTCCATGCGGTCTACCGACGTAGTGCGTTGATTGAATACCTGGAGGAGCATGAATCACTCTCTCTCCGGCCGATGATCTGGAGCCTGAACACCCGGTATGTGAGCGTGGAGGCGATCCGGCAGATCGATCCTGACCTGCTGACGTTCACAAACATCAATAACCTGGAAGACCTGGAGTCGATTGACCGGTCCGAGAGGCATTGTGAAGTCGATGGGACCGGGCAGTCCTCGCCGTGAGCGGGCCGGTATTTTTTCACCCTATTGTATTGCCCCGGGCGAGATTCCGGCATACTTCGCACAGGAAATAGAAACGGATTCACGCTTCGGCATCCTCAATCCTATCACCCATCAGGGTCCAGGAGCCGGGCTTCACGGATCCCCTTTGCTGAACCGATCACTCTTCTATAGTTTATCCGGGATACCCGGAACGCCCCTTGCATATGAAACGGAATGACGGGCGCGAGTTATAATCGGCCGGGGGTTTGGAGCAGGCATGATTTCCCAAAAGAATATATGTCTTCTCTGATAAGTCTGGGTCTGATGTCATCGGGGGAAGTGATTCCGGTATTCTCTACTCTCAGAGGTCGGGGAGATCCGGTGAGCGCGGAGCCCGCCGCATTCCCGATCCGCAGATCCCGGGCCAGCAGGCTTGCTACATCATTCCTGCTATTGTGCTGTCTTGTTGCTGTTCTGTGCGGGTTGGCTTCTGCTGCGGAGCAGACCTATGCCCCTCTATGGGAGAGAGGGGTCAACGATGCCGTGAGTTCTGTGGCAATCACACGGGACGGATCTCTCGTCGTTGCCAGTGCAGGCTCGATGGTATACCTTCTGGATCAGGATGGAACCGTTCTCTGGAAGACTACTGTCGGTTCGCGAGTAAAAGGTGTCGGAATATCGCCTGAAGGGGCATACATCGGTGTCGGTGCTGATAAACTCTATCTCTTTGAGAGAGGCGGAGACCTGCTCTGGACTGAAAAGACGAGGTTTGTCTACAATGACGTGGCAATCTCGTCTAACGGCACGTACATCGCTGCCGGGTGCGATAATGGTGCGGTCTATCTTTTTGACAAGAATAAGAAGACTCTCTGGGACTATGATATGGGGACCGATACTCACAGTATTGCAATATCGGATAACGGCCGCGTTATTGTTGTCGGTTGCGATAACCACGGAGTCTACTATCTCAATAGCCGGCAAGGAGAGTCCTGGAGTTACGGTACTGGAAAGCCCCTCGGAGGGGTCGCCCTCACCCCGGACGGCCGATTCGTCGCAGCAGGGTCGCTTGACCGGTGTGTTTACCTCTCCACAGGGCAGGGGGAGCATCTCTGGAAGTACCCCACCAACGATGCCGTCCTCTCGACGGCGCTGACAAACGAGGCCCGAGAGGTCTTCGCGGCGTCCGGCCGGACGGTCTATGTCCTCAACCGCACGGGAAGCAAGATCCAGGAGATCACCCTCAACAGCCGTGCGGATTCGATTGCTGCGACGCCTGATGGCACGTTCCTGGTTGTCGGGGGGAGTGATCGGTTCGTCCGTCTCTTCACGCGGGATGCTGCCCTGCTCAAGAGCGAGGAGCCGGAAGAGGTAACGGAAGATCCGGGTGAATTCCCCACTCCAGCGGAGAATAACGCGACACCAGTCCCAACCGAAAATGATACCTCTGAGGGCGTTGTCGGGGCAAATGCTCAGATCTCAGAGGGAGATGTCTCGTTTGCCTCAATGGTGCTTGGATGCGTGGAAAACGTCATCTCCCTCCTCCTGGAGCCGCAGAAGGATTTCATAGCCTGATCCCCCTCTCCAGGCTTTTTGGTTTTTTGGTTGGGTGGCTAGATCTTATGTTTGCTCCCGCTTGCATCGCGTGCATGGTGTCCAAACTCGCTCTCGAGCAGGAGATCTCCGGTGAAGACGGGGCCGTCTCTGCAGACCCGCAGGCCGTGCGGGTCGATACAGCACGAGCCGCAGAGACCTACTCCGCACTTCATGTAACGGTGAAGAGAGAACTGTCCCCGTTCGGCACACCCTTCCCGGTCAAGGATGGCGAGCACCGCCCTCATCATGGGTTCGGGCCCGCAGACGCAGATGTGGGCGAAATCAGCGAGGTCCACTCTGGATATGAGTTCGGTCACGAACCCGTGATGGCCGGCGGTGCCGTCGTCGGTCGCGACCATCAGCGTCGCATAATCACGTATCTTATCCGCAAAGAGGAGTTCTCGGGCCGTTCGTGCGCCGAGGAGGACGGTATCCGCCTGCCCTGCCGTGATGAGCGAAAGAAGCGGGGAAGCACCGACGCCGCCGGCGACAACAAGCGTCCGCCCCGAGACCGCAAATCCATTTCCGTATGGGCCCCGGAGACCTATCTTATCGCCCTCGTGCATGGCAAAGAGGGCAGCGGTTGCGTCCCCCACCTTCTGGACGGTTATCGAGGACGGCGTGGAGAGGGCCATCGGGATCTCATCCACACCAGGCACCCAGACCATCACGAACTGCCCCGGCCGGGCAACGATCTCTCGGTCGAAGATAAACGTCTTAATAGACGGTGTCTCCTCTACAATCTCTGTTATTTTAACCCCATGGGGCATCTGTTCATGCATGGGCGCACCCCACAATCTCACGTGCGTCGATCCCGTCTGGACTGTAGAGATCCTCTGCAATCGTGGCAAAGATACTGATGTCGTCGATGATAGCGCTCCCGATCTCAACGGCACTTGCCCCGGCCATCATCATCTCGATGACGTTATCGGCGGTGGAGACCCCACCGCACCCGATGATCGGGATGGAGCAGGACTCGTAGAGATCGTAGACGCACCGAACGGCGATGGGGAAGATCGCCTTCCCTGAGAGCCCTCCAAAGCGGTTCCCGAGCACCGGCCGGCGGAGAGCCGTCGAGATCCGCATTGCCTTCACCGTGTTTATCGCAACGATCGCATCCGCCCCGCCGCGCTCCGCGGCCGCCCCGATCTCGGTGATATCAGTGACGTTTGGCGTGAGTTTCACCCATGTAGGGACCCCGAGGGAGGCCACCGCCCTCGTGCACTCCTCCACGAGAGCCGGGTCGCTCCCGATTGCCGCCCCATACCCCTCCGCGTGGGGGCAGGAGAGGTTTAACTCGAATCCCGAGGCCTTCCCGACGAACCACCCGGCGACCGTCCGAAACTCTTCCGGCGTTCCCCCGAAGATGCTCACGATCACCGGCTCGCCGTGGAGGACAGCCAGTTCATCTACGAACGCAGTCGAGGGGTTCGGAAGACCCATGGCGTTGATGATCCCGCCGTCGACGACGACGAGGCAGGGTCCCGGATGCCCAACCTTTGGGCTCGGGCCGATGGACTTCGTGACCACGCCTCCCGCACCGTTCTGCAGGATCCGGGCGAGCGACGCCCCGGTGGTTCCGAGGATGCCGGCCGCCAGCAGAAGATGGTTCTTCAATTGGATACCACCAACCTCGATAGGGCCAGGATAAAGCGCAACCATTGAAAAAAGATGGGAGTAGAGTATTATTATATTCTCGCGCCAAGTGTACTAACAAAGAAGAAGTGAGCTTTCGCTCTCCGGAGCCCAGATGACGATACGGAAGGCGGTAAGACGTCCCTTTTCCCTGCCGGATCGTTATTCTCCGTGAAGCGTGATCTCTTTGCGCGCATAATCTTGGATATTAGGATCTGGATCGATACTATGACCTCGCTCGCAATATTAGGTGTAGGAAAGGTGGGGGGTGAGACGGCGTTCCTCTCTGCCGTGCTCGGTCTCGCTGACGAGATCGTCGTTTACGACGTCTACGAGCCCCTTCTACAGGCACAGGTGCTTGACCTGCAGCATACGGGAATCGATGTCACGATCTCTACCGATACGGCGGCGATGCGGGAGGCCGATATCTTCGTATTTGCGGCGGGCACCCCACGGACGCCCGAGATAAAGACACGGGCGGACCTTCTCGAAGCCAATGTGCCGGTGGTGAAGCGTTGCAGCGAGTTCTTGCGTGGATTTGACGGCGTAGTCATCACCATCACAAACCCCATGGATGCAAACAACTACGGCCTCTGGAAGATGATGGGCGTTGATCGGCAGCGGTGCATCGGGTTTGGCGGTCAACTCGATAGCGCCCGTCTTGCAACTTATCTCAATGAAGCCGGGGTATCCGGGCCCGCCTGGGTTATCGGAGAGCACGGGGAGCACCAGGTGCCCCTCTTCTCGAGGACCGGTGTGAACGTCGGCGTTGAGGAGCGGGAAGCAATCCTCTCCCGGATGCGGGGTGCAAGCATGGAGGTGATCCGCGGCAAGGGCGGCACGGTCTTTGGCCCGGCCTATCACATCACCATGCTGATCCGGGCGATCCTTGAGGACCGGCGTGAACTGCTCCCCTGTTCGTGCGTGCTGGATGGCGAATACGGCTTCTCCGGGTGCTCCCTCGGTGTCCCCGCGAGAATTGGCCGTGAGGGGGTTATTGGTATCGAGGAATGGGACCTCGACCCATGGGAGGAGGCGAAGATGGCCGAGGCAGGAGCATTTGTGCAGGACCTCTGCAGGAGACTTGATGGTTAATTCTATGCAAGAGTCAGATATTCCGACAACCCTGGACGACTTTGGAAAGACCCGGATCGCCATCCACCAGGTCGAGTACAGCGTTGGTGTCGATACTCCGATCATCCATATCTTCGGCCGGGATCCTTTGGGGAATGCAGCGAGGATCGACGTCACCGATTTTCGGCCCTACTTCTACGCCCCCGTGGCGCAGGTGGACAAAAAAGAACTCCCCCCGCTGATCGCCGAGGTGGAGTCGGAGAAGGTGTATTACTCCATCCGCGGCGAACCGTTGCGGCGGCTCTATACCCGGCGCCCAAGCGACGTGCGAGAGATCCGTGACCACTACCAGCCTCACTTTGAGGCAGACATCCCGTTTGCCACCCGATTCATGATAGACTGCGGTCTCTCCGCAGGCGTGGAACTCCCCGCCGGGGTCACCACCATAGACTACCGCGAACTCGTTCCGTGTGATGTTTCTGCTCCAGCACGCACCTGTATCATGGATATCGAGTGCGTGGACGAGAATGGTTTTCCTGAGGCTGAGCGTGACCCCATCATCTGCATCACCTGCTGGGACTCTTTTGATGAGGAGTATACAACCCTTCTCTGGCAGCCCGGCGGCGTGCCGGGCAGTGCACCCGTCGAGGATCCGCAGCTCCGCACCAATGAGCGTCACCGTGTCATCCGTTACCCGGACGAGAAGGCGATGCTTCTAGGGCTCATCGAGTACATCAGGGAACACGACCCGGACATCCTCTCAGGCTGGAACTTTGTGGAGTTCGATATCCCTTACATCCTGCAACGGATGGCTGTGCTCAAGCTCCGGGGCGAGGATCTCGCACGCCTACCCGGTCAGACCATGCGTGACGCCATTCGCGGACGGGCAATCTTCGATCTCCTCGCCGCCTACCGGAAGATGCACCAGGCCCAGAAGGAGTCCTACCGGCTCGATGCTATCGCCGAAGACGAACTCGGGGTGACGAAGATCCGCTACAGCGGAACGGTCACATCGCTCTGGCGCTCCGACCCTGCACGGCTTGTCGATTACAACTGCCGGGACGTCGAACTCTGTGTCGGGATCGATAAAAAGAACAATATCATCGAGTTTTACCGGGAGATCGCCCGGTATGTCGGATGCCCGCTCGATAGAACACTGAACTCGTCAAACGTCATCGATATCTACGTTCTTCGGAAGGCTTTTGGCAGGTTTGTCCTCCCCTCCAAGGGACTCGCCGCGGGGGACGAGTTTGAGGGCGCGACCGTCTTTGAACCGACCATCGGTCTACGGGAGAACGTGGTGGTCCTCGACTTAAAATCACTCTACCCTATGGCGATGATGACGATCAACGCCTCGCCCGAGACGAAGAACCCGGACGGCGAACTGCGTGCTCCAAACGGTATCCGATTCTCCCGGGAGCCCGACGGATTGACGCGGAGCATCCTCTCAGAACTCCTCCGCGAGCGGGATGACCGTAAACGCCTGCGCAACCAGTATCCTTTCGGCTCCCCGGAGTACGTCCTCTACGATCTCCAGCAGAACGTCCTGAAGGTGATCATGAACTCCTACTACGGGGTCTCGGGCTACGCCCGGTTCAGGCTCTATGACCGTGAGATCGGGTCCGCGGTCACCTCGGTCGGCCGGGCGATCATCCGGCACACCCGCAACGTCATCACCGATCTCGGCTATCAGGTCCTCTACGGTGACACCGACTCGTGTATGGTCGAGATGCCTCCGGGAACCCTCGAGGAGACCATCGCCCGGGCTAGGGCGATTGAGGCGCGGCTTAACGAGAGTTATGGCGACTTTGCGAGAGCTGAACTCGGTGCCGAGACACACTACTTCTCCATCAAGTTTGAGAAGGTCTACCGCCGCTTCTTCCAGGCAGGTAAGAAGAAGCGCTACGCCGGGCACCTGGTCTGGAAGGAGGGGAAAGACGTCGATGAGATCGATGTCGTCGGGTTCGAGATCCGGCGGAGCGACTCGCCGCAGATAACGCGGGAAGTGCAGCGAACCGTCATCGAGATGATCCTTCGCGGGGACGCATTTTCTGATATACAGAAGTACCTGCGTGATGTCATCAGGAAGTACCGCCGCGGGGAGTACTCGCTCGACGAGGTCGGTATCCCCGGCGGGATCGGGAAGAATCTGGATAACTACGAGAACGACGACGCCCATATCCGCGGCGCCAAGTACTCGAACAAGTATCTCGGGACCGACTTCAAGCGGGGCAGCAAGCCTAAACGCGTCTACATCAAGGCCGTCACGGCGAAGTACCCACGGACGGATGTGGTCTGTTTTGAGTACGCCGATCAGGTGCCGCCGGAGTTCGTCGTCGATTGGGAGACGATGCTCGAAAAGACGCTCAAAGGCCCTCTCTCACGGATCATCGAACCGCTTGGGTGGGACTGGCACGACGTCGATCCTTCAAGAACGACGCTCTTTGATTTCGGGATGTAAGAAAAATGGGTGGTCTCTTTACGCGAGACCCCTTTTTGCGCGCACTTCCTGGATGAACGCGCTCCTCTCGATATTCTTTGACCAGGCGATGCGGCCGTCGACGACCTGCCAGCTGGGCATCTCCATGATATCGATACCTTCCGGAACACAGGAGACATCCGCCCCGCAGGGGACGACAAGGACTGCTTTATCGAACCTGCCGGAGTCTGCGGCATCCTGAAGGGCCTTAACTGCATTCACTGGAATCTCTGGCGCCATCTTCACACTCACGGCCACGCGCTCCGTCTTGCCGGCGACCCGGCGGGAGAGCATACACTCCGGCTGCACGCTGCCGGCGGGGGACCATGTGAACTGCCATCCCTCACCGGGGGGGAACCGCCGGATAAGGGTCTTCTGGACATCATGATATGTAGAATCCTTTATGCCACCCATATCAATATCCTCTGCTTTACTGTATGGTCTCTGTCGAATATAAGTATTGTAGTTCTTTTGTCTTCCCGGTAGTCCCCCTCCCAGATACCGGTGTGGCGACCGGTTCGGGCGATGTATGAGAAAATCCCGAAGGAACACTTTTATGTTACTACCCATATTATTCGGCGGGGGTTGTCAGTATGACAGAAGCCACACAGATGGAAGCCGGAGTTGTGGAGGCGTACGAGAGGCTGGCACGTGAGGTGCTGAATCGGCCGGAGAGCATTCCGAGTGCCATCCACAATCTCCTCCTCAAGCTTGCAGAGACCCATCCGGGAGCGGTGTACTGGATTGTCCGGAAGTTCTACCAGGAGTATCTCCGGCTTTATGTCTCCGATACCGGGTACATCGGGATCGTAGACCGGTACGAGCCCGACCTGATGTATCCGGGTGACATCGCTCTCTACATGGTGCCTGAGAGCCCGCAACCGGGAGATGTGGTCCAGATCTCTTTCACCGATAAGAACGAGGTGAGTGTCTACGTCATTCATGGCCGGGTCCTCAGGTGCAACGATGACCGGTCGATACAGGTCGCGGATACCAGCACTGGAGAGGATTACAAGGTTGTCGACTGGAACATCCTCGGCAAACTGGTTAAAGTCATCCCGTTCGGAGCCGATGAATGGCAGGAGCTCTTCTCGGCATCCGGCGTCCCGAAGGAGTGGCTCACCACATCGATCGAGGAGAACATCAATTCGCTCCAGAACTCGGATGTTCGCGGGAGGGATGAGGCGATCGCCGAACTCAAGAGACGCCTTGCAGTCCTGATGAAGTGAGGATTGAGTTATCCGTTTTTTGCCGGGGGATGGGCGGGCCAATCTCCTCTCTCCTCACTCCAACGGGTATCAGTCGACTACCTGCCTTCTCGTTACACGAACCTTTTTGTGGCAAGTCTTCTATCCTTGCTGTATGAAGCATCTGCTACTGATCATCCTCTCTCTGCTGCTCATTCCGTCAGGGGTCCAGGCGCTTACCTTTCTTGGCGGAGATCCGCTGGTGCTTGATACGCCCATCCCGGACGATGTGGTCGCCTCGGGTGGGTCTGTGACCGTCAAAGCCCCCGTAGATAGTCTGACGGTCGCGGGCGGTACGGTGACGGTGGATGCCCCCGTCCGGGGTGATGTCATTGCGGCAGGTGGCACCCTCGTTGTCAATGGTGACGTCGGCGGGAAGGTGCTCGCCGCCGGTGGTGAGATCGAGTTGAACGGAAATGCAACGAACGCTCTCATCACCGGTGGCACGGTCAGGATCGGCGAAGGTGGCGTCATCGAGCGTGACGCTTTCATCAGTGCCGGAGAAGTCACCAACGCAGGATCGGTTCTCGGCAATCTCAGTGTCTCGGCCGGATCCTTCATCAACACCGGAACTGCCGGAAACGTCACGTTTGAAGAGCAGAGGAGCCCAGGACTCGCAATACCCGGGCTCTTCTCGATCCTTGTTGCAATCGGATTCCTGATCCTTGGGAATCTGCTGATCTGGGGATTCCCAGACCTGTTTGGTGCAGTGGTCCAGCAGATCGAGAGGAGCCCGGTCATTCTGACGATCGTCGGGTTTGTTGCGATCATTGTATCAGCGGTTCTCCTCCTCATCGTCGCGATCACGATCATCGGTCTCCCCATCGCGCTCGTTGGGGGCCTGCTCTTTATCGTCGCCATGCTGCTCTCGTCACTCTTTGTCGCATACGCCCTTGGAGACGTCATCATCACACGGACGAAGTGGAGGCCGGGACGTGTGTGGGTATTCGTCCTTGGGTTTGTGATTCTGCAGATCCTCATCCTCATTCCACTGCTCGGGGCAATCGTTTGGATCATCGCGGTCAGCCTCGGTTACGGCGGGATCCTGTATGCGCTCAGGGGCGCCTATCCGTTCCGTGGGGGAGGGGCGGCGTAGTCCTATTTTTGGTGGGTTTGTGGTGTGTGTTTGTGCCTGGCGGGGGGCGATGGCAAAAATGCGAATACAAAAACCCATGCACTGGACCGTGGGGGCATCGCATTTTGGGGGGAGGGGACAGGGGAGGGGGATACTCCCCCCTCCCCACCAGACGGTGGTCGAACTCAGGGCGTTCCGCCCCTCATTCTCCCCGTCAGCCCCACCCCCCCTAATGCGATGTCCAGCGGGAATCCGTGGGGAATCCGTGCCAGGTGAAGCCACTGGATGCTAGTACATTTCAAGTTGTCCTGGACAGGGGGTTTTGAGGGACGACGCTCCACAGGGGCGGGGTTCGAGCACTGTTAGGTGCGAGTTGCGACGCACCAGAGGAGCGGAGTTTGAGAACCTGTGGGGCCCGAGGGGCATGCCTCCATGCCTCTACCTCATACCCAGACACCTGCGCTGCTCAAATACCTGCAGTTTCTGGAAGAACGCGTATTTCCCGGCAGGCGGTACTATGTCTCAAAGGGCCACGCACCCCCTGGGTGGTGGAGGCTCCTTCCTTAGGCAGCGGTTGTTCATCATCCTCGGTACAAGGGAAGCAGTGCGTCAGGCGGCATTCCAGCAAAGACGGGGCCCGGGCACCTCTGGGCCCGTGCCCCCTCAAGACCCCATACATGCGAGTTGCAGTTCTCTTCATCGGTCTACGCTGCCTCCACCCCTTCCTCCACCGGGCATCCGACCGGCTCGATCCGGGTCCCCGGCAGGATGACAAGGTTGTATGCGCCATGATCCCGGTTGAAGCGGACGAGGACTCCGTAGAATTGGACGATTGCCCCATAGGTGAGCCCATCAAGTGCATCACGGTTTGCGCCGCGCAGCGTTGCCGGGATGATGGCGTAGGTCGGGTCTGCAGGCGTCCCGTCGCAGACCTTGTAGACCTTTGTTCGGGTATCGCCGAGGTTCCCGGACATCAGCGAAGCGACGACGTTGATCTTTCGATCCTGGTGGCGGCGGAGTTGAGAGAGCCGGGCGAACTTCGCTCCCGGCGGAACCCGGTAGGTGTGTTCCACTGTTCTATCCTTCCTGAGGAGCGCTGAGGAATACTTGATATCGACGTTGACGAACCGATATCCGTCTTTTTCCGCACCAAGCCGCTCCATCAGCCGCGTGGGCCGGATATTGCCCTTCTGCTCGAATGTCCAGCACCGTGCGGGGTTGCAGGTAGCGCCCCAGATGAACGAGCAGGGGCTGTGGATGGAGAACCCCCGATCCGCGATTGCGCGCACAGTCTGGCGCATCATGGTCGAATTGGCAAGGTCCGCCGGCTCCACGATGACGATCGTTCCGTCGGGTGCGAGGCGTTCGGCTAGACCTGCGACGAGGTCGGCCCGCCGGTCGATATCGATGCGGCGGAGTTCGTTTAAGACATTTGAGAAGATCATGAGATCTATTCTATCGGGCAGGTCTGCGACGTCGAGCGCTCCGATGTCTCCTCGGATGGGTTTATTCACTCGCACAGCGTTCCCTTTCGATGCCGCAGCGGCGGGGACGAGAGCGTTGTAGGCCTCAAGGTGCTCCTCCGACTGTTCGACGGCGTAGATCTCGGCCGAACCGCCCCCGATCCGCCCGTAGAGGTCGATGATTGCGAGCGGGACGACCCCCGGCCCGGTGCCGAGATCGAGGATACGCATGTGGGGCTTCGCGAGCCCCTGGGTGATGATCTGCCAGAGAATATGCTCGAACTGCACCAGGTAGACGGGCGCGTGGTAGGCGAGGTAGCCGAGGACCGAGTACGCTTTCCGGTAACTTACCTCCCGCCCCTTCCAGTACTGGCTCTTCTGGGCGAGGATGGCGTTTGCCATCCGGTTGAGGACGACTGGATCGTCCCATGACTTGCCGGTCTTCTGCTCGATGTAGGCCTCGACCAATCTCTGGATGTAGTCCGGCACCCCGGGATCCCGGAAGAATGCAAGTTGCCGTTCCCGCCCGGCTTCGCCTGGCATGAACGGTTCGGCTTTTGGGCGGCGGCTGATCACGTAATCGTCGCCGGCAGATGTGATCGTGAGGTCGAGGTCGCCGAGGTGCAGGCGGATATCTTCGGCAAGATCTTTAAGCGACTGCCCGTGCTCCAGGTCTTTTTGCAATTCCGAGAGCCGGAACTCGGATCTCGCCTCTGCAAGGCGCTTAAGTGCTGCAACAGTATCCCGCTCGCTCATGGCGTACCAGCTCGGCGGGGTGGGTTATACAGGTTGCGGCGTTTGCAGATCTAGAAAGAGTTGGGTGTGGGGGCGTTCTCCCTTCCCGCTTAAGGCGTGCTGGGATTCAGTCCAGCCGCCTCTCGCCCGAGCCGGAAGGCCCGTACGTTGACCTCGACGGTCTTAGGCGGCACGCATATCCGGACCGCCTCTTCAAGGCTTTCAGGCTTGAGCGGGATCTTGCCCGACGCTGCCCCGAGCATAACGATGTTCTGCGAGAGGATGCTCCCCGCTTCCTCTGCGAGGGCTGCGGCATCGATGCAGGTGACCTCGAGGTCGGCGAGTGCGGAGAGAATGCTCTCTTCATCGGGCACGTCTATGGCCTGCTGGTAGACCGATGTGGGGACCACCAGACGCCTGTTCACCACGAGCCTTCCGCCGGGCGGGAGGTAGTGGCGGTAGCGGAGGGCTTCGAGGAGGTCGAAGGCGATGAGAAGGTCGGCCGTTCCCGGGGCAATCAGGGACCCGAACTTCCCGTCGATCCGGACGTGGCTCTCCACCGATCCACCGCGCTGCGCCATACCATGGGTCTCGGCGCTCCGGACGGTACGGTTCTCGAGGATACACGCCTCGCCGAGGACGTTCGAGGCGAGGACCGTCCCCTGGCCTCCTATTCCCACGATCAGGATATCAAATGAAGACTTCATCGCCGTCCCTCCACACCAATTGCGCCCGATGGACATATATCCGCGCAGACGCCGCATCCTGCGCAAAGTTCGGTTATCGTTGCGCGATCATTGACAAACGCCATTGCAGGGCAGCCGAAGGGCCGGCAGACACCGCAGCCTGTGCACCGTTCGGGATCGACCTCGTAAGCCTTCCGCCTGATCCCGCTCTTTCGTGCGGTGATGACGCAGGGCTGCTTTGAGATGATCACCCGGACCCCTTTACGCTCCTTTGCCCTCCGGAAGGTGTCAAGAAGCACCGGAAGGTTATATGGGTCGACCGTCTCGACCCAGGAGACCCCGCACGCCCGGCAGAGCGCTTCAAGCGATATCGGAGTGCTCTCCTCCCCGGTGGCTGTGAGGCCCGTGTTGGGGTTTGGCTGGTGACCGGTCATGGCGGTGATCCGGTTGTCGAGGATGACGACAACCATATCGGCGCCGTTGTAGACGGCGTTCAAGAGCCCTGGAATGCCCGTGTGCAGGAACGTGGAGTCGCCGATGGTCGAGACCACGGGGCGCTCCTCCCCCGACCGGGCGATCCCGCTCCCGACGGTGATCGAGGCGCCCATGCAGATGGTGGTATCCACCGCACCGAGTTGGAGCCCGAGGGTGTAGCACCCGATGTCGCTCGGGAATATGCCGTCGCGGAAGACCTTCCGCATGGCATAGAACGTCGGCCGGTGCATGCACCCGGCGCAGAGGATCGGCGGGCGGGGCGGGACTCCCTGGACCGGGGTTGCCGCGGGGAAGGTCGTCGTGGGGGTGATCCCTGCGCTCTCGAGGGCGAAAGCGACGATCGCCGGGTTGAACTCCCCTTCGTATGGGACAGTACCGGTCATCTTTCCGAAGATCTCGGTCTTCGTCGCCACCTGGCGTACTGCTTCCTCGACGACCGGGTCGAGTTCCTCGACGACGAGGACCTTCTCGTGCTGGTCGACGAAGCCCTTGAGCCACTCCTCGTCGATGGGGTAGGCCCCGATGATCGCGAGCGAGACGTTCTCGGGCAGCACCTCCTGGACGTAGGAGGCGGCGACGCCGCTTGCGATGACGGCGGTCGTGCCCCGGATGGTATAGCGGTTGTAACCGAGTTCGACCAGGCGCCGCTTGAGTGCCGGTTGCTTCTCGTTCAGTCTTTTATGCAACACCCGGGTATGCGCGGGGATGACCACGTACTGCTTTGGGTCGCGCTGGAAGGTAGCGCTCCGGTGTTCGGTCCCGATCGCTCCAAGGTCGACGTCGCTCTTTGAGTGGCAGATCCGGGTGGTGGGGCGGAAGATGACCGGCAGGCCGAACTCCTCGGAGAGGGCGAAGGCGTCCCGCACCATGTCGTGCGCCTCTTGGACCGAGGCCGGGTCGAGGCAGGGGAGCCGGGCGAAATGAGCGTAGCGCCGGGTATCCTGCTCGTTCTGGGAACTGTGCGCAAAGGGGTCGTCTGCGGAGAGGATGACAAATCCGCCCGTCACTCCGGTGTATGCGCTCGTCATCAGGGGATCGGCCGCCACGTTCAGCCCGACGTGCTTCATCGTGCAGAGTGCCCGCAGGCCGCACCAGGCGGCGGCGAGCGCGTTCTCGAAGGCAACCTTCTCGTTCGTGGACCACTCCACGGTGAAGGGGCGCTCCTTCTGCACCCGGAGGACGTCGATCACTTCAGATGACGGCGTTCCCGGGTAGCCGCTGGCAAAATCAATATTTGCCTCCAGGCATGCGTGCGCAATGCCCTCATTCCCGAGTAGGTATCGTACTGCCATTGTTCAACTCAACTGTACTTTTATTGTCGGTTTTTAACATAGTGGTTTGGATATCGATCCAAAAAATTAAGTGTTTGAATGTCAGAAACTGCAGGGTAACTTTAGTGGGCCCGTAGCATAGCTGGTGGTGCACCCGGCTGATAACCGGGAGGTCGTGCGTTCGAATCGCATCGGGCCCATCATCTTTTCCGTATTTCTGCAGGGCTAGAGTGTGCGGTCTCATCCTGGCGCCGGGATCCCCATGTTGGCGGCTTGTTGCTACGGTATCTTCCGCGTGCTCGCCGCGGATCCCTGATATTGGACAATTCAGGAATAGAACTTAGCGCAACCTTTAAGGGGGTTGTAATACAACATTTGTAGGCACTAATACGAGTGCATTTGGGCCCGTAGCATAGCCGGTGGTGCACCCGGCTGATAACCGGGAGGTCGTGCGTTCGAATCGCATCGGGCCCACTGTTCTTTTTCAGTAGTTCTCCTCTGCGGTAAACTCTTTGAGGCTCCATCGTTGCTTTTTTTCGCGAAAACGAGGTCATTCAATATCTTGCTGTCGCCTGCGGTAGACGAGGTGCTCAAGCGCGATGACCGTGACGGTGCCCACCCAATGCCGCTTGTGATCAGAGATGAGAACCGGGGGCATACTCACCACCAGCCACTGCAGACCGAAGATGAGGCGGTGTGCCGATCCGGGCCGGTTGTCGATACCACAAGATGATCTATCATAAGGATCCCGTGCAGAGCCACAGATTCTACCGCCCACACAAAATCTATTCCTTTTGCGATTGAGAGGTACTCCCATGGTTTGTAACGGTCATGCGGGAGAATCTTCCCGCATAACCTCTGATATCTCCTATCTTCCCTCTCGCCCCCGCGTCGCGGGGGGCACAAGGGGGCGGCAGGTATGAATGCCGTCGAGGTCAGGGGTCTCTCGCGGTCCTTCGACGGCCGCGAGATCCTCCGCGATGTCTCGTTCTCCGTCGGGCATGGCGAGATCTTCGGCTACCTCGGCCCGAACGGGGCGGGGAAGACGACGACCATCCGGATCCTGCTCGGCCTCCTTGCGCCCGGCGCGGGGATGGTCCGGGTTCTTGGAGAAGACCTCACTTCCAACGATGAGGCGCGCAGGAGAGTGGGGGTGCTCTTTGAGAACAACGGCCTTTCCGATCGATTGAGCGCCGCGGACAACCTGGCCTATTATGCCGGGCTCTACGATGTCGAGGCTCCAAAGGAGCGGATCGACGAACTTCTCACCATCGTCGGTCTAGCCGACCGGCGTGACGACCTTGTCGGGACGTTCTCGACCGGCATGAAGCGGAAACTCGGGATCGCCCGTGCCATACTTCACCGGCCGGAGATCGTCTTTCTTGATGAGCCATCCTCCGGGCTCGATCCCGGGGCGCAGAGGATGGTCCGCGACCTCATCCTCGACCTCTCCCGGCGGGAGGAGATGACGGTCTTCTTAAACTCCCATCACCTCGACGAGGTCCAGCGCATCTGCTCGACGGTGGCGATCCTCGCGGGAGGGAGGATCCGGGCTTTTGATTCGGTGGCAAACCTCACCCGCGCCTCCGGCCGCCCGACCGTGACGGTCACCCTCACCGATCCGGGCGAGCACGCCCGTGCGCGCGATATCATCGTGAGCCTGCCGTACGTCGCGGAGTGCGATGCAGATAGCGGCGCCCTCCTCTGCACCCTCACCGACCCGGGTGCAACCCCGGACCTTGTCGAGGCACTCGTCAGGGCAGGGTTCCGCATAGAAGAGGTCCGCCGGTCATCCCGATCGCTTGAGGAGATCTATCTCGAGTATGTCAACCCGGCGGAGGGCAGGGTATGAGAACGCTCTCCGTTATCGCCCGCCGCGAGATGCGACTTGCCCTTCGGAACCGGAGCGCTCTGATCGCATCCCTCATCCTTGCCGTCTGGTTCCCGGTCATATCGGTCCTTGGTATTGCCGTGGGCGCCGGGGGAGATGCTGCCGCCGTTGCCGGCGGTATTGCCGCGATCACCCTCCCGGTCGGGGTCTTCATGGGTTACATCTTCTGCGCCGACACCTTCCTCCGCGAGAAGCGGGACGGAACCATCGAGACGCTTCTATGTGCCCCCGTCTCGCTCCGCCGCCTCTGGGAGGGGAAGGCAATCGGGGTCGCCGTCCCGGCGTACCTGATGATGCTCCTCTCTGCCGGCGTGGCCATTGCGGCGGCCTCCAACATCTTGGGAGCCTCCATCGCCACCGAACCCCTGCTCCTCCTCCACCTCGTGGTCATCGTCCCGGTCTGGATCCTCGCCGCGGCCGGACTCATCGGCGCGGCGCAGCTTGCGCTCGGGATGCGGGAGAATCAGATCCTCGGATTTATCCTCATCTTCGGGTTCATCTTCCTGGCCGGCGGGCTACAGGAAGTCGTGCCGGGTGGGGCGGGCATCTCGGTAACGTTAGAGGCGGTCCTTGGGGCGGTCGGGCTCGCGCTCCTCGTCCTCGCCCGGTTCATCGCTGGAATTGTGACGAAGGAGCGGATCGTCCGGACGATCCCGTAAGGGAGAAAACAGGCCGGCCTACCGTCCGGCCGCCTTCCTTTCCCTGAGGTACCGGAGTACCGGGACGAGAACCTCCTTGTTTATCGCGCCCGCTTTCGCCAAAACGTTGCTATTCATCGCGATGTAGGTGTCCCCTTCGGCCCAGTAGTACAATGCCGTATACAAGCCGTAGTACCCGCCGGTATGGCCGTAGAGGGTCAGGCCCTCCGATGCGTTCTGCTGCATGAAGTATCCGTAACCGCATCCGACGCTCATCTCTCCCAGTCCGGGCACCTGCTCGATCTTGTGGGACTGCGGGGAGACATTCTCCATCGCCGCAAACGACAGAGGATCGATCAGCGCACCCGTTCGGAGCGCACGGTGGAATTTGTTGAGGTCGGCCGTCGTGCTCACGATGTCCCCGGCGCCGCGGTCGAACTGGATGTAGAGGTCGCTGAAGTCCATGACGGTGCCGTCTTCCCCGCTCTCCAGAGTGCTCATAATTGCCTGTAAGCGGGAGGAAGGCGAGTTCGCATTTGCAATGAAGACGTCGCTCTCCAGAGCCCTCATGTGCGGGCCGGGGATGTGGTTGGTCCGATGAACGAACGTATTGTTCATCCCCACCGGGACGAGGATCTTGCGGGTGACGTAGTCCTCGTAGGGGATGCCGGCCGCCTTGTCGATGATCAGCGTCAAGAGTATGTAGTTCGCGTTTGAGTAGGTGAAGTCCGTTCCCGGCGGGTAGAGGGGGCCTGCATCGAGGGCCTGCCGCAGCCCCACCTGGTAAGGGACCGGCGTGTCGGGGTCTTCGTACTCTTTGAGGAGGATCGCATGCTCGTCGTAGTCCGCGATCCCGCTCGTGTGGTCGAGGAGGTGACGGACGGTGATCACGGAAGAGTTCGGGATCGCCTCCGCCACGTCCGCCGGGAGCCAGCGGTCGATGGGATCGTCGAGCGAGAGTTTTCCGTTCTCGGCGAGCTGCAGGATTGCGACGCTCGTGAAGGTCTTCGTCACGCTCGCGATGATGAACCGCATCTCCGGCGTTGCCGCCATTTCCGGGGAGAGCGAGGCCTTGCCGGCCGCGTGGTTCCAGGTCCACTCCGGTGTCGAGATCTCGATCAGGGCTCCGGGAACGCCGGCATTCCGGACGCCTGCCGAAACGATCGACTCAAGGTCGGAGGCCACCGCCGAGGGCGGAGGACTGCTATGGTCATCTGTCCCCTGCATGGGTCTGCTGTCCTGCAGATACCCGGAGTGAGGCTTTGTACGAGAAAAGGGGGCCATAACCTCCTATGTGCGGATTTTATGAAATATATCTGTCTATTTGCCCCAAAAGGCACCTGGGGCGTGCCTATAGTCGGGCAGCGGCTTTTCGGGCCTTCGGCGGGCACGATCCGCGCGGTTGAGGGTATATTGAAGGGGTGGGACTCCTGCAGGCCCCTTCCAAAAATTGTATTGATCGGATCTCTTAAACTGCCTACAGCGTCTCTTCGCCGTAGAGGTAGGGCCTGAGGACCTTCGGGATCGTGACCGACCCGTCCTCGTTCTGGTAGTTCTCGAGGATCGCCCGGATCGCGCGCGAGGTCGCGATCGCGGTGCTGTTTAGGGTGTGGACGTAGCGCTTCTTGGTGAACTCGGTCGGATCGCGCACCTTGATATTCAGCCTGACCGCCTGGTAAGCCGTGCAGTTCGAGCATGATACCGCCTCGCGGTAACGCTCCTCGCGGGGCATCCAGACCTCGAGGTCGTACTTCTTTGCGGCAACGGTCCCGATGTCCCCCGTGCAGATCAGGACGACCCGGTAGGGGAGGCCGAGCTGCTGGAAGACCTCCTCGGCGTTCGCCAGCAGTTCCTCGTGGAGGTCCCAGGACTGCTCCGGCGTCGCAAAGATGAACTGCTCTACTTTGTGGAACTGGTGAACGCGGAAGAGCCCCTTTGTATCGATCCCATGCGCCCCGATCTCGCGCCGGAAGCACGGGCTTAGGCCCGCCAGCCGGAGCGGAAGATCCTTCTCCTCGAAGATCTCACCGCTGTACATCGCGGCCATCGGGTGCTCGCTCGTTGCAATGAGATACTCGTCCTCGCCATCGATCTTATACATAACGTTCTCGAAGTCGGCGAGATCCGTCACGCCCTCGTATGCGGCCCGGTTCAGCATATACGGGGGAATTATCGGGGTGTAGCCGCGCTTGACAAGGAGGTCCATTGCAAACCGCTGAAGAGCCATATCGAGCAGAGCGAGCCTGCCCTTTAAGAAGTAAAACCCGGAGCCGGCGATCTTTGCCGCGCGTTCGAAGTCCGCCCAGTCATGCTCGACGGCGAGCGCGCCGTGGTTTTTCAGTTCAAACGGAGGAACCTTAGGCTCGCCCCACCGCCGTATCTCGACGTTATCAGTATCGTCCTTGCCGATGGGCACGCTCTCGTGGAGGATGTTCGGGAGCCGCATCAGGCGGTACTTCACAGCTTCAGTAAGGCGGTCGCGCTCCGCCTCCGCCTCCTTGACCCGTGCGGGAAGGTTCGCCGCCTCCGCTAGAAGACCCGCGGTATCCTGTCCGGCCTTCCTTGCCTGGCTGATCTCGCGAGATATAACGTTTTTCCGGTTGCGCAGGTCCCCAATCTCTACGGTGAGTTCCCGTACTCTCCGGTCCATCTCCAGCACCTCGTCGACCCAGGCCAGTTTCTCGGTGTCTCCTCTCTTCGTGAGGTCTGCCCTGACGATCTCGGGGTGCGCACGAACGAACTTCAACTCAAGCATACTGTCTCTGTATGTACATTTGGCATGACGGTATATGGTGGTGTTGCCCTCCTTGGCAGACGGGTTTTGCGCAGGTGTTCCAGTCCTTGCGCCCGGGTAGCATCCATCATGCCCTCTCCCCGGGAACTTACTCTTATAATCTCTGGAAAACCAACCATTCTTCTATGAATAAGAACCAGAGGATCGTCTTGGTGATTGGCGGCCTCATTACGCTCGGGCTGTTCTTCATCGACCCCTTCATCGCCCTCATTGCCCTGATCCTGGTGCTTGTTCTCCTGATGAGTCTTCGTATCATGGAGGAGACCGGCAACTATCCCCTCGTTACCGCAACTCTCTCAGAAGATGCACGCGAGATCATCGTCACCAATACGGGGACCGCAAAGGCGCAGAATATTCGGATTGCCCTTGTTCCCTTGAACATCGATTTCGAGCTTGCCTCGCTCGAACCGGATGAGGAGTCAGGATTCAGTCTCGAATCGATGATCTCTGAGGCGAAAGCGGTCGTCACGTATGAAAACACCGCCGGTCAGAAGCAGACACGATCGTACCCCCTCAAAGCGCTCGAGGCCGGGAGGGACCTCACCGAACCGATGTTCCCGATCTTCGGGCGCCGGTGAAGCGGAAAAGATGGAAAAACGGATATCCGGATCGATATACTGACTGCAGTACACGTGCCTGGGGGTGCGGTTGCCGGTCACCCCCGGCTTCTGTCGGGAGAGCGGTCACAGAAGTTATGACTGGATGTACTCGATCGTCCGTGCCAGTGCCGCCATCAGTTCCTGCTCTTTCTCTGCATACTCATACAGCGCCCGGTAGAGCATGAAGACGAGGTCGTAACCGTAGATCTCGAAAGCTTCCTCCGGTGTTAGCGAGCTGAGATATGAATCCGTCCGGATCTCGGTGTTCGTGTACATCAACTCATGGAAGATCCCGTCCTCGTCAAGGACGCACAACTGCGCATCGACGGGCATGCCCAGGTTGTCTGGGCGGTATGGGAGCGGGTCGGTTTTCCCGAGGAGGATCATCTTCTTCTCGTAAAACTCCTGATCGTAGAGGTCGCCGGATGCTTCCCTCTTTGCGCGCCGGAGCATCTCAAGCCCGATCTGCTTGATTACCGGCGCCGCATCGGCGGCCATCTTCCCAAGGAGGGCCCCTGAGTTCTCCCGAATCGTTTCGGCCGACTCTTCATTCTTTGCCCGCAGGTCCTCGATGACCTCAAGGAGCCTGGCGTATCCCTCTTCGATGATCGGATCCATTGCTCACCTATCTCTTGCGCGCGCCGGCATAAGGGCACCGGTTTGTCCCGTTAAGTCCCCTGTCGGAGGCGCTCAGCCCCAAGAGCACCCGCGTACGCGAGCGTGCTCACCAGAATGATCGTCGCCCCCGATGGGACATTCACGAGATACGATAGCCAGATCCCTGCCGTAGTGAATACGATCCCGAGAACGGCGGCGAGGAACATCATGCTCCAGATGCGGGTCGTATAAAGGCGGCTGATCGCCGCCGGGAGGGTGAGGAGGGCGATCACCAGGATGATCCCAACAACCCGAATCAGCATCACCACTGTTAGTGCGATCAGAACGAGAAGGAGGAGCGAGAGCCGCTCGACCGGCAGATTCATGACCGTTGCGTAATCCGGGTCGAAAGTGATCGCCTGGAGCTCCCGGTAGAGAAAGACCACGGTGACGATGATGACGGCCACAAGGATCGCCATCAGCAGGATATCCCCCCGCGGCACAAGGAGAATATTCCCAAAGAGGTAGGAGAAGAGGTCCGGGGCGAACCCGGGCGTTAGGTAGACGAAGAGGATGCCTACGGCCATCCCGGCCGCCCAGACTGCACCGATGAGCGTATCCATCTGCTGCCGGGCCCGGAGCTGGAGCGCCCCCATCCCGAGCGCTGTTGCGACGGTGAATCCGGTTGCACCAAGAAGGGGATCTATCCCGAGGAAGTAGCCAAGCCCGATCCCGCCGAAGGCCGCATGGGAGATCCCGCCGCTGACCGAGACCATCCGCCGAACCACAACATAGGTCCCGATGATCCCGCAGGCGATGCTCGCGAGAGCCCCTGCGATGAGAGCATTTCTGAAGAACTCAAAACCGAGCACCTCAAACATCTTCACTCCTCCTCCCGCGAGTGTTTTGAGAAGACCCGGTGGGGGATCCCGTGGGCGATCAGATCCACCGGGCAGCGGTATGCGGCTTCGAGCATATCCGGTGTGATCTCGTTTGTATCGTGAGTATAGAGGCGCCGGTTCAAACAGGCAACCCGGGTCACGTGTGCAGGAATGACACCGATATCGTGGGTTACCATGACGATCGCCATCCGTTCGCGGAGTTGGTCCAGGATTTTGTAGAACTGCGCCTCCGTCGGGGCATCCACGTAGACCGTCGGTTCGTCGAGGAGCAGGGCCTTTGGATCGCTGACGAGTGCACGGGCGATGATCGCCCGCTGCTGCTCGCCGCCCGAGAGATCCCGGATCTGCCGGTCGGCAAGATCGGCGATATGCATCGTCTCAAGCGCTTCCTCTGCCCGGGCATTGTCCTCCTTACTATAGCGGCGTGGATGGCGCTTGATGTGGCCAAGGCGGCCGGAGAGGACCATCTCGCGCACGGTTATGGGATACTCGAAGTCGAATGTCCGGAATTGAGGTACATAGCCGAGATCCTTTCGCATCTCCGCTCCCGTGGCACCAAGAATACGGACCTCCCCGCGGCAGGGGGTGAGGAGACCGAGGATCACCCGGAGGAGTGTCGTCTTCCCGCCGCCGTTCGGCCCGATGATTGCGTAGAAATCGTTTGAGTGGACCGCCAGGCTCACCCCCTCGAGCACGGTCTGGCCGCGCAGCCTGACCCAGACATCATCGACCTCGATGACGGGGCTCTTCATGGTTCGCTGCTCCCTGCAAAGACCGAGGCCACGTAGCGCATGTTTTCGATGTAGTCCTTTTCGAGGGAACTTATCGTCACCACCGTGCCGTCGATCTCGTCGGCGATCACCTCAGCGCTCCGGGTGGAGTGCTCGGGCGATGCGAATATCACCTTGATCCCCTCGTCCCTTGCCAGCGTGACGAGGCGCTCGATCCTCTGTGGGGAGGGTTCTTTCCCTTCGTCCTCGATGGGTACCTCGACAAGACCGTAGTCACGGGCTAGATAGGCCCATGACGAGTGGTAGACCATGATCTTTTCTACGCCCGACTCAGCAAGCGCGCGAGCGATCTCGGCATCAAGTCTGTCAAGTTCCTCCAGGTAGGCATCGGCATTTCGGCGATACTCATCGGCGTTTGCCGGATCTACCTCCATGAGCCCTTCACAGATATTCTCTACCATGACTTTCGCGTTCCTCGGGGAGACCCAGATATGCGGGTCGGTTCCCTGGTGGCTGCCTTCGCCTGTCGATATCAGGTCGACGCCGCGCGAGCAGTCAACGACCAGCATATTGCGGTTCAGTGAGGCGATCTTATCCATCCAGGCGAGTTCAAACTCGATCCCCGATCCTACCGCTGCATACATCTTTGCCTCTGCAACCCCGGCGAGGACTCCTGGCGGCGGTTCATAGGTATGCGGATCGGCTCCCTGCGGCACGAGCACGATCACCCGAACGTGGTCGCCTCCAACACGCTCCACAAATTCCTGTTCGGGCGGTATGGTGACCGCGACGACGATATCTTTCTCTCCCTCCTCCCCGGTTTCGGTACACCCTGCCGTGACTGCTGCAAGCAGGAGAACTGCAAGTATGGCTGCAACAGGGGATATTGGGGCGGTGTTGCCTTTGCGCTGCGACCTCATTGCTTTTCCTCTAAATTTGGTAGAGGTCTAAATTTTTCTGCACAGGAATACATACGTTCTGCTCTCACCGCCGGCCATCACTTGAAGGGCAGCAGCAGTGATCGTGCTCGATCTCGCCGCAGACGCTCATCATCGGATGTCCGAGCGAGGTGCACATTCGGTCGGTGAGGTCTTTTGAGAAATACTGCTCTATCTTTTTCGCCTCCCTGCATGCCTCGTCTGGCTCAAGACCGTGCCGGCTGAGCACCAGGGCGACGATCCGATGACGCCGGATCAGAAACCGGGCGTAGTCGCCACCGCGGGGAGTGAGTTTCACCCCGTGATATGGTGAGTGCTCGAGGTATCCTGCTTTTGCAATCTCCGTGAGCGCCTTTGTCACCGTCGAGGGCGCGACCGAGAAATGTGTGGCGATCTCGCTCGTTTTCGCGGTGCCGCCCTGCATATGGATGTATTTGAGATATTCTGCCTTTTTCGCAGAGAGCTCGTGCCCGGTGATCTCCTGCATGAGATATCAGTGCGCTTCACCGGTAGAAAAAGTTTCGGTGGGGCTAAACTTCGCCCCGATCATCGCCCGGGACCAACTCCCCGATGACATAGTGCCGGTGGTTCTCCGTGATCACCGCCCGGCCGGAGAATCCGAACGGCAGATCCTCTTTGATGACAACGTTGAGGTAGCACGGGTTCCGGCAGACGGTCGATCCGGGTGCGTTCTTCTCTGTTGCAACGATTGGAGTCTCTCTTCCAATCCAGGTTTCGTTGTACTGGTCGTAGATCCGGTCCCCCTCACGAAGGAGCGCCCGGGACCGGACTTTCCGCACCCGCTCGGGGAGGTCTTTCAAGGCTGCGGCGGGTGTGCCGGGTCGCCGGGAATAGCGGGTGATGTTCACCTTCACAAATGCTGCGCGTTGGAGGTGTTCGAGCGTTTCCTGGAACTCCGCCTCCGTCTCTCCGGGGAAGCCGGTGATGAAGTCCGATGAGATCATCATATCCGGGTAGCGTTCCCGGAACGTATCGACGATCGTCAAAACATCCGCCGCACGGTACCCGCGTTGCATCCGCTCTAGAACTGTATCTGAGCCTGACTGGACAGGGAGGTGGAGAAACCGAAAGACCTTCTCGCTCCCATAGGCATCAACCAGGGGATCGAGGATCCGAAGAACCGAGGCGGGGTGCATCATCCCCAGCCGGAGAGCGAACCGTCCGGGGACTTCTGAGATCGCCCTCAAAAGATCTGGGAGGGACTCGCCCCGGTCGAGTCCCCAGGCAGCCACGTCCTGTCCGGTCAGCTGGATCTCGTAGGCCCCCGATGCGGCAAGGTTTCGGACGGCATTGATGATCTCGTCGGGCGGCGCGCTCTTCAACCGTCCTCGCGCAAGTCGCGTGACGCAGTAACTGCACCGGCCGACGCATCCGCTTGCCACCTGCACCACACCGACAGCTCCAGGACTACGGGTTCCCACGCCGCTGGAGAGCCTGTGGATTTCGTCCGGGTGTATGATCTGTGGGGTGCAGACCGATCGTATCAACTCCTCCTGGACAAGCGGCATGCACCCGGTCACATAGAGGTCCCGGTCGGCGAACGCCGCAAGGCGTCGGAGAATCTTACGTTCCGTTGCACCAATCACCGTGCAGGTGTTTATGATCACAGCGTCCGCCTCGTCCGGCCCGGTCAATTGGCAGCCGAGACCTTCCAGTATCGCTTCAAGCCTCCGGGTGTCGGCGTGATTGTAGGTGCACCCATAACTCTCGATGTAAACCTTCTTTCCTTGTAAGTTATCCAGGGTAATGACCATCGACTCCCCTGCGCGTATTCAGCGACGGGTCTATTCGCCGTCGTAGGATGCGTTTTTTTCTGCGTGGAGCACAATACTTAACCGCTGATATTACAATTTCTTTATTTGATGATTAAAATAGGGTTGCTGGGATGCGGCAACGTTGGACATATCATCGCCACGCACGCTGAGAGCATCCAGGTTGTTGCGGTCTTCGATATTATTCCTGAGCGGGCGGAAAGGTTAGCGGCACTCTGTCACGCCCGCCCCTATACGGACTTTGACGCCTTCATGCGAGAGGACTTCTCGATCGTTGTGGAAGCCGCCTCCGTCGACGCTGTCAGGAACTACGCGGAAAAGGTCCTCCGTTCCGGGCGAGATATCATCCTTCTCTCAAGCGGAGCCCTTGCGGATGCGGAGTTCCGTGATCATCTCGTCGGGGTTGCGCGAGAGGCGGGAAGGAAGATCCGGATCCCGAGCGGCGCAATCCTCGGGCTTGATAACCTCAAGATAGGCCAGGTTTCACCTCCGACAAAACTCCTCCTGCGAACGACAAAACCGCCTTCGTCGCTTGGGATGTCGGCTACGAGGCGGATGGAGATATTTAAGGGCCTGGCGCACGACTGTATTAGGCAATACCCGAAAAACATCAATGTCGCAGTAGCGTTGGGACTCGCTGCCGGCAGGGATGCCGATGTGGAACTCTGGGTTGACCCCGAGGCAGAGAGGAACACTCATGAGATATTCGTCGAGGGCGACTTCGGGGATATTTATGTCCGGGTCAGGAACGTCCCGAGCCCCGATAACCCTGCAACAAGTTATATGGCTGCCCTCTCCATCCTGACGCTCCTAAAGAACCTCGAGAACCCTCTGGTGGTGGGTACGTAACAATGGAGACGGAGATCCGTGCTCTCAAATCTGCGAAGAATGCCGTCGTCTTGGTGCACAACTACCAGCCCGTAGCTATTCAGGCACTCGGCGATGTGGTGGGCGATAGCCTCGAGCTTGCAGTGAAAGCGAAGGAGACCCGTGCGGAGTTGCTCGTCGTCTGCGGTGTCCGGTTTATGGCCGAGACGGCGAAGATCCTCAACCCTGAACGGAAAGTGATCATGCCAATTAAGGATGCGGGATGCCCTCTCGCCGATTTCCTGACCCCGGATCTTCTCCTGGAGGCAAAAGAGCGGTATCCTGATGCGGCCGTTGTAGTCTACGTCAACAGCACGGCAGAGGTCAAGGCACTTGCCGACATCACCTGTACTTCTGCAAACGCAGTCAGCGTCGTTCGATCGCTACCGAATGATACAATCCTCTTTGGGCCGGATGCAAACCTTGCAGCGTACGTTCAGCGGGAAGTTCCCGAAAAGACTATCATTCCGGTACCGCCCTATGGCCACTGCTATGTCCATGCCGGATTCACCCTTGCCGACGTTGAGGCGGCACGAAAGAAAGGCGGTATGATCGTCTGTCATCCCGAATGCCCGCCGGAGGTCCTGGAGCAGGCCGACCTGATTGCGTCCACCGGGGGCATGCTCCGGAACGCTGCAGGTACGGATGAGCCCTGGTCGGTCTTCACCGAGCGTGAGCTGGTCGCCCGCCTCCGGATGCTCTACCCGGGAAGGGTCTTTTACGAGAAACCGGAGGCAGTATGCGCGGATATGAAGAAGATAACCCTCGCTGACCTTCGTAGAGCACTCGAGCACGAGGAGCACGAGGTCGTCCTGCCGCTTGAGGTCATGGACCGGGCACGGCGAGCCATCGAACGGATGCTTGCTGTCGGGAGGTGAGCCTGTGATCCCGATCGAAGATCTCCTCAGGTTTATTCAAGAAGACGCACCGTGGGGCGACGTCACTTCCGATGCGGTTGTTCCCGAGGTAACCTGCCGGGCAGTTATTCAGGCGAAGGATTCAGGAATCATCGCCGGTCTTGCGGAGGCACGGGCGCTTTTTGAGCATTTTGGGGTCACGGTTCGAGCACGCTCAGCCGACGGTCGGCCGGTCAGGCCGGGGACCACCCTTCTCGAACTCGACGGTCCTGCGAGGGCGATCCTTCTTGTTGAGCGGACAGCGCTCAATATCATCGGGCGCATGAGCGGGATAGCGACCCGGACCCGTGAAGCGGTCGATGCGGTCAGAGCAGTCTCGCCTACCGTGCGGGTTGCAGCGACCCGAAAGACGGCACCGGGGCTGCGGTTGCTGGACAAGAAGGCGGTGGTTCTTGGCGGGGGAGACCCACACCGCTACACGCTCTCGGACATGATCCTGATCAAGGATAATCACCTCGCGCTGGTGCCATTGCCGGAAGCAGTTCGAAGAGCGAAAGAAAAGAGTCTCTACCGTGCCGTCGAGGTGGAGGTCGAGACGGCTGAGGATGCGGTCACGGCCGCCAATGCCGGAGCCGACATCATCCTGCTCGACAATATGGGGCCGGATGCGGTCGAGGAGGCAGTCCGTACACTCAAAGAGCGGGGTCTTCGGGAATGGGTGATCCTCGAGGTTTCCGGAGGGGTTTCTGCCGCTGACCTTGCCAGGTATGCCATGACCGGGATCGACATCATCAGCATGGGCGCCCTCACCCATACGGTCAGGAATTTTGATGTGAGTCTGGATATCCTGAAGGGTGCAGGCACGATCCGGCTCCCCTGACTGATCCCGGATGGCTCCTCGCGAGATCGTGGTTCAGGAGATACTCCCTGACCACCCTCGTATCGGCCCAGCCGGCGTCGAGCTGCCGGACGACTGCATTGATGCTCTGGACCTGCTTGCGGATCGTCTCAGAGTGTTCACTCTCATGTAGGTCGGCTATCGCCATGAGCATCTGAAGGGGATGGCGGATTCGGTCGGCAAGGGTTGCGAATTGCCCGATGTTCGTCTCAAGCTGGTCAATAACGCTTTGTTCTATAAAGGATGCCGGTTCATCCTGCATGCTGATCTGCTGCCATCCGTCGTCCCGCCGGATGATAACCACCTGGTGCCTGGAAGCGACTTCCAACAGTTCGCATGGCCCGCAGGTCTCAAGCGAATAATCACAGAGGGCAGCTATCCGGCAATCACCTATTGTCCGGTTAACCGACGTCTCGTAATTCATGAAGGCATCCCATTCTGCTTCTGTCAGCCAGGAGAGGATACCTGTAATGAACATGCCTTCGTAGCCCCTCTCCTGGGCGTCGAGGCCTTTCTGGAGACAGTTCTCCAACGCTGTAGAGCACGAGAATTTGCCGCCCCGTAAATACCAATCGTGGATATCCAGGATCTCGATCTCTCCTCGCCTCAGGCGTCGGTCCAGGTCTTTAATCCTCCTTGCAAGGGCCTTCCTTAATGAGTCGACCGGCAGAGGCTCTGTCGCGATACAGAGACAATATGCGTCCTGATCCAATCCACTCTGGACATAGGGCACCAGAGTCTTGACGATCTCATGCTGGTTCTGGTAGAAGAGGCAGGCATGCGTACCCCAGGATATTTCTGGTAGGTCCGTTGGGCAATAACTCTCTGTCACTGTGGCAACATTCCTATACAATAATTAAGATCCCTTTCCGGGGGATCGGGGTGCACTACATCCTGTCTGCTTGAGTGAGTGGACTGTAGTTTTGAGATAATTATGGCATAGGGTTTTCGATCTCGCACTAAAATATGCTTCCGATCTTTATATAATGTAGAACCGCTCCTTCTCGGGCCAGAGCGGCGTTAAAATGTCGATCAGGCACCTTCCTTCATCTGGATGTCCTTAAGGTGCCTGCGGATCAAGCGACAGGGGGATCAGGATACGCCCGGCGTATCCTCCATCGTGAGTTCGTCCAGGAACGGCATCACTCCTTTTATGTATGGGATGGATCTCCCTTCCCGTATGTTGAGTTCCCCGTAGGCGATGACCTCGATGACCAGCGGAAGTTCGTTCAGGCGCTGGACAAAGTAAGGGTCCGACTCGGTGGCGAACCGGAGGAACGCATCCAGTCTGATGAACGGGCGCTCAAGGTCGGGGACGTCGCTATACTCCTGCAGGTCTTTTGGGAGTGTGGAGTCCCGGGCCAGGTCTTCCTCGAAGTAAAGGTAGACATGGAAGTTACGCTGCTTACTCAGCGTGTCAAGGTCTCTGATATCAATCTTCGCTCCGGGAACGATGCCGATGCTTTCCAGGTCCTTTGGGAATGCTGTGCCCTCCGGTTTACCGGTCGAACTCTCCATACTATGGTGAAGGCAGGGAAAGTAGAAAAATGCACCTCATGAGAGGCATACTTCTCCGGGGCAAAACCTTATACTTGGGCGGCCCAAGTGAGCGCAAGATGGCCTATGGTGGGAGAGGGTTCGTCAGTAACTGGAGGAGAGATAGGAAGCCTCAACAGGGAGAAGAGGCTTCATCGGTACCTCTTGATGCTGGAGTCCGAGAATCTCAACGACCGATGGCGAGCTGCTGATGCGCTTGGTGAGTTGGGCGATAGTCGTGCGGTGCAGCCCCTGATCCAGGCGCTGGATGACGAGTATGTCGATGTTCGGTGGAAGGCGGCGAAGGCACTCGGGCATCTCGATGGACGCGAAGCCGTTCTCCCGCTGATAGATTGCCTTGCGGATGAGAGCCCCTGGGTTCGGGCGGGTGCAGCGTGGGCGCTCGGGAATATCGGCGACCCCCGGGCGGTCGAGCCGCTGATCCGGGTGCTCAACGATCCAAAGCCGCGAGTCCGGAAGATGGCTGCATGGGCGCTCGGGCGGATAGGAAATCTGCGTGCCAGGGGACCCCTGGTCAACCTTCTCGGCGACGCCGACCGCGAGGTCAGGCTTGCTGCCCGGGAGGCGCTTGATGAGATTGTAACCGAGCGAGAGATCCCAACCATCTGACAGGATGCTGCCCTCTTTGGGGCCTTGCTCGTTACGGGAGAGACGATCTGTTTATGGCCAGCAAAGCCCCCTGCCGGGGATCGTGTTACCGCTCCTCGATACTGGTTATGCCATAGGTTGCATGAAGCATCTCACCGAAGTTCCGGTTCTTGGAGCCTTGCGCGGTGCGGATTTCGTTGCACCGTTCCATCCTGGATGCATTTCTTCTTGCGGGAGTCATACCGACTCCTGATCTTTGGGTGCACCACTCTCGACTCCTATGGGTTTATAATCTTGGAACAACCTCATTTACTTATTTGGCCGTTGCGATCAGGTTATATACTGAATTAGGCGCCAGGGTGGTGTGGTGAGTTGGATCTATTCATGAAGTGTGCCATTGAGGAGGCAGAGGCGGGGCTGAGAGAAGGCGGGATCCCTATAGGGGCGGTGCTGGTCCGCGATGGTCGGATCATAGGGCGGGGCCGGAACCGGCGTGTCCAGTGTAACGACCCCCTCCTCCACGCCGAGATCGACTGTCTGAGAAACGCCGGGAGGATCCTGAACTACTCGGACTGCACCCTCTACTCCACGCTGATGCCCTGCTATCTCTGTGCGGGAGCGGTTGTCCAGTTCGGGATTGGGAAGGTCGTGGCGGGGGAGTCGGAGAACTTCCCGGGAGCACGGGAGTTTCTTGAGTCCCATGGGGTTGAGGTGCTCGATCTGGATCTTGATGTCTGCAAGACGATGATGCATGCGTTCATCGAGGCTCATCCCGACCTCTGGTATGAGGATATCGGGCTATTATGAGCGGTTTTACATGAATAAACGGACATTATTTTATTATGGCGCTGCTGCTCTTGCCATCTCATTCTTTGCCGGGGTCTGCATCACCCTTATGATCGCACCAATCTTTGCCGGGCCCGATGACGAGATCGACCGTGAGAGGCTCTTTCAGGTCTCGACGATCGATGCGCTCCTGCAGGGCGTGTATGACGGGAGCATGACCTACGACGAACTCGCAACCTATGGGGACCTCGGGATCGGGTGCGCGATCGGCTCGACGGGGAACTCGTTGGGGTGGACGGCGAGTGGTATCTGATACGGGTCGATGGACGGGCCTACCCTGTCGCCGGGAACGCGACGACGCCGTTTGCAGCGACGACGTTCTTTAACCCGGATCTCTTTCTCGTTACCAGCGAGCCGATGAACCTCACCAGTCTCGGGCGCTGCCTGGAGGCGGAGCTCCCCTCAAAGAACCTCTTTTATGCGATCCGGATGGACGGCACCTTCCCGCGGGCGGTAACCCGGAGCGTGCCCGCCCAGGATAAGCCCTACCCGCGGCTGGCGGACGTGACGGCAAACCAGACGGTCTTTACCTTAGAGAACGTCACCGGAACCGCCGTCGGGTTCTGGGCACCCAGGTTCGCAGAGGGTATCAACGTTCCCGGCTACCATCTCCACTTCATCACCGCCGACCGCACCGCCGGTGGGCACCTGCTTGAGATCGTTGTGCCCGCTGGCAGCATCGTTTCGGTCGACACTACGACGAGTTTCACCATGAGGCTTCCGGCGAGCGGAGACTTCTGGACGGTTGACCTATCCGAAGACCTCACAGATGATCTCAAACAGGTGGAGTCTGTCAAAAAATGAGGGTTATCTGACGACGAGCAGCGGCGGCTTGACCGCGCCGCCGATCTGTTCGAGCAGGGCGCTGATCCGGTTCTTTCCGCTCCGACCGAAAGCGCCCATCACGACCAGACCGTATCCGCCGGAGTTTGCCTCCTTGATGACCTCATCCCGGATATTGCCCTCGACAATCTTTCCCGAACAGAGGATCTTCTCCCCCCGGTATCGTGTGAGGATGTTGTTCTGATCGTCCGCGATGCTCTTCTTCATATCGTTCCAGATCCGGCCCTCATAATCCTTCAACATCTCGCAGATACCGCTTTGCGTGCAGAAGTTGAACGCCATCGCTTTGGCCTCAGCGATATCCAGGACTGAGAAGAGGACGACCTCGGCATTCTTCCGCTTTGCCAGTTTGATCGCGTGGAGAGCCGCTTTCTGGCTCCACTTTGACCCATCGATGAGCACGAGTATCTTCATACTATTCACACCACAAATTTCAACCAGAGTATTCCAAACCCTACCGCTACCGTCAGGAAGAGCACGAGCATTCCAACTTTGAGGAAGTCAATGAACGTGATGCCGATCCCTTCCCGCTCGGCGATACCGATGACGACGACGTTTGCCGATGCTCCAATGGCGGTGCCGTTGCCGCCAAGGCACGCACCGAGGGCAAGCGACCACCAGAGCGGGTAGATGTCCATCGTCGATCCGAGGTCGTGGATGAGCGGGATCATCGCCGCGGTCAGGGGGATGTTGTCCACGATTGCCGAGGCGATGGCCGCAAACCAGGTCACTATGAACATCGCCTCCCCGGTCGAGTCGACGTTCTCGATCATGATCGCGGCGATGCTCGATATGACGCCGGTCTCGACGAGGGCGCCGACGATGACGAAGAGTCCGCCGAAGAAGAAGAGGGCGGGCCACTCGACTTTCTCAAAGATCTCCTCAGGCGACTGCCGGCTCCAGAAGAGGAGGATCGCCGCCCCGATAAGGGCCACCTCTGCGGGTTCAAGCCCCATCGCCGGGTCGACGAACGGCAGTACAATATGCAGGATCTCCCCGATTCGGTCGTGGACAAAGAAGAGGAGAACCACGAAGGCGATCACGGCCACCGACTTGTTGAAGAGGGACCGGTCGACGATAGCCGCCCGTTCGTCAAGTCCCTCAAGTACCCTGATCATCTCCTGGCGCTCACTGGGGTTCACCTTCATGGACCGACCATAGATGGCGTACATCAACCCGATGAGGATGACCATATCGATGACCATGATGGGCCCAAGGTGGATCAGGAACTCGTTGAACGTCAGTCCTGCAGAGGATGCAATCATGATGTTCGGCGGGTCCCCGATGAGCGTCGCCGCCCCGCCAATGTTCGAGGCAAAGATCTCCGTGACCAGGAACGGGACGGGGTTGAGGTTCATCACCCTCGCGATGTAGAGGAGCATCGGGGTGAGAAGAAGAACAGTGGTGACGTTGTCAAGAAACGCGCTCACGATCGCCGTTACGGCCGCAAAGAGGACGAGAACCTTGATCGGGCTGCCTTTAGCGAGTTTTGCTGTCCGTATTGCAATATATTCAAAGAGACCGCTGCCGCGGGCGGTATTGACGATGATCATCATCCCGAGGAGCAGAAAGATTGTCCCGAAGTCGATATGGTGAAGAAGTGCATCCCAGGGGACGATCCCGACGAAGACGACGATCGCGCCGCCGAGCATGGCGGCGACCGCCCGGTGGATCCGCTCGTCGATGATGAGCGCGTAGGTGAAGAGAAAGACCGCTACCGCGATCAGTGCAACCGTATCCATCTCGGCACCCGTCAGTAGATGAACGCAGGGATCTCTACCCGCTGGCAGATGCGCAGGACGGTCGGGCTGATCGAGGGATCGGTCTCCGTACCATGGGCATAGCGCCGGGAGAGCGCAACCATATCAAAGTTACTTGCCATTCGGACGACATCATCACCCTTACGCCCGACAAACATCCTTGACTGTGTTGAAAAACCGTGTTCCTCAAGTCTTGCTGCGATTTGCTTGAGCAACTTCTGGCCCTCCTCTTCTTTCTTTGCCAGAAACTCTTTCATCGATTCATGGTCGAGTGTCTCTTCAATGAGTTCGATAACCCTGGCATCGGTAATGTAGGCGAGCGAGATGGTGGCATCGTAGGCGGAGAGGACATCGATGGCTTCATCGGTGATATCCTGGACGAAGAGATCGAGCGGCATCAGGATGGAGCGGACCTCCGGGATGATCATCTCCTCGTCGGTAAGCAGGAATTCGCCATATTCCTTGAGAACTGCCTCGTAGCGCCTCCCGACAATATCTTTGAACTTTCGCTGGATCAAGGAAGAAGAGTAGCCCATACTAACTCACTTCTAGGTTTCCCAGACCCTCGTTTAATACTTTCCTTTATCCTTCCCCGCCGCTCGCTTCTGAACGCCGGTAGTACTCGGAGCGTGAGTTTTTGGTGTCTTTGATGCACATAGACACCTTCTTTCTCACGAGTCTAGGGCTTCCTTGCAGGCGGGGCAGAGCATCTTTCTCTTTCGGTCCAGTTCGTCCAGTGTCCGCGGCCGGAACATGACACACTCGGGGTTGTCACAGTGTCCAAGCCCAAGAAGGTGCCCGAGTTCGTGTGCTCCCTCTTTTGCTGTCCGATCGATCAGATCGGCATCATCCGGTCTTCTGCCGTAGTATTCATTACCAAGTCGGGCGGTCGAGACGACCGCGACACTGCTTGCCGATCGTGCAAGGCCGAAGACGAAGTCGCACCCGGTGACGTAGAGGTCGCGGGAGGTCACAAGCAGCAGGGGGCCATTGATCGAATACCTGCGGGTGAACGTATCCTGCAGGCGATCAAGGATCTTTTGAGCATCGTGCTGGTCTCGGTCCCTGTTGTAGCCATCGATGAGGAACGGGTGTTCGAGGAGTCTGGTCTCTCGCCCGAGGATCATCTCGATCATCCGGGCGACGGGGAGCTCGATACCTCTTGGTGCCTGCTGATCCCAAAGAATATTGATGCTCATTACCTAATTTCTGGGTAATGTGTCGGTATAAACGTATTGAACGATGTATTGGGGAGTATATTGCCGATCATTACCGGCGGGCCGTGGAAGTGGGCATCGGGAATAATCCCGAGGCCGCAAGGATGGTCGCTTCTGCCGGCGCCCTCATGCTCTGCACCGACATACGATCCGATATCCGACACGAGGGCCTCCCCGTTGTGACCGATGACATCTTCGAGCCCAAACGTGAACTTTATGCGGGTGCGGACGTGATCTATGCCGTCCGCCCCGGTGTGGAGATGATCCCGCCGCTGATCGCGCTTGCAAGATCGGTCAACAGCGATCTCCTGGTTTACCATCTGGGATGCGAGATTTATGAGGGCGGCGGAGAACTCGTGAACTGTGGTCCCGTTCTCCTTCACCGCTACCACCGCCGAACTTAGAAGAGCGTTGCCTGGCCCGGGGGTAGGTCCTGCCGCACCTCATCGGGTTCGTCGGGAGGATCATCGTCTCTTGGCTTCTGCCCTTTTTTCAAGGTCTTCTCTTTTCTGGAAGCCTTCTTGGCTTTATCCTTCTCCTCCTTTGCAACACCTTTGACCACCTTCGTAGCCAGGGCTTTGTCGTGAACGAAGAGGACGAGCTCGTCGGCATCCAGCTGGAACTCGCGGACGTAAGCAGCGGGATCTGCCTCAACGAGGAGGCTGATTGCGGTGAAGAACTCTTCGCGCAGGAGATTCTCCGGGATATGCATCATCTCGCTGAGTTTCCTGGTCAAACCCGCTCTGATTGCCTTCTGCTTCCTGGATGATGCCATCTTCTGCCAGCGCGCCGGCGGCATGATGCGGCTATGGATTCCGTGCCCTCCCGCAGCATCGGCGATGCCAAGGAGCATCACAGCGCTCGCGTATCGCCAGAGGGTGTAGTATTGCCGCCGATAGGTGCGGCCGATATACTCGTCGGCCCTTGAGAGGTAAGCATAACCCTTTGCCTGGGAAGCGAGATCGGGCATCTGATCGATATTCCCTTCGAGCCACTGTGCGATGGTATCCGGGGTATCCTCGACCTCCAAAGCCATGCGAATCAGATCGGCATCTCTACGACCCTTGAATGCCTCCCCGATGAGTTCGAAGATGGTGGAGCGCTCATCCTTTGCGGAGGTCTGGAGATCGTCCATCGTGAGGCTGTCCTTACCTATGGCTGCGGCGTAGAGCATATTCACAGCGGCCCGCATGTCACCGCTGGCGCGGTTTGCAATCTCGTCGAGTGCGGCAGGGTCGCATGCCAGGTTCTCTGCAGCGCAGATATGGCGGAGGCGGGGTACGATCGAGCGGGCCTGAAGAGCCCGGAATTGGACGGGTTCGGTGGCTGCTTTGAGCTCTTTTGAGAGAGCGTAGTAATCGTTTGCGATCAGAATCATTGGCTGCTTCGACTCGGCGATGATCTCTATGATCGCCTTTGCCCCGCCCCGGTCAGCCTGCCCATGCAGGTTGTCGGCTTCATCGAGCAGGATGAGTTTACGGGACGCCCCGGAGAGGCTGGCTGTTGTAGATCCCGACCCCGCCACCCGCTCGAGCGCCGATTTTGTTCGCTGGTCGGAGGCGTTCAGTTCTACCACCTCCCAGTTCATATCATTTGCAAGGGCATAAGCGCTCGAGGTCTTGCCGATGCCGGGCTTTCCGTACAGGACGAGCGGTTTTTTCTCTCGCGACCAGTCCCGCGCCCACTCGTACATCTGCCTGATGGCGCTCGAGTTCCCCACAATGTCCGAGAGATGCTGTGGTCTGTACTTCTCCGCCCAGTCCATGCTGATCTATTCGTCGCGGTGGAACAAAAATTCAACTCTGTATCAGAACACGTGGATTGGACTCGTCCCTGCGCGGCAACAGTCCGCGGTTCTTCTTGCAAAACGAGATGACCCGGATCTCTGCCGCCCTGATCATCATCGGGAACAGAGTGCATAATACCGGGGAATCAAATACATTATCTCTGATGAGGCAGAATACCATAAAGAAAAGTGGAGTGTTGGTGTTCCTGTGGTGAAGGATTGCTCCACCGATACGGTAGCACAGGCCGTCAGAGAGTATGAGGGCGTTATCCGGAAGAAAGTTATTGGAGACGTGATTCGTTCCCTCCGTATAGAGAGCCCCGATGTCGTCGCCTCGTTTGGTGAGGATGCTGCAGTTATCAGGCATAATACAGATGATGCACTGCTGCTTGCGGCTGACGGCATCTGGAGCAAACTCATGGAAGCGGACCCTTTCTGGGCTGGGTATTGTGCCGTGCTCGTGAACGTTCACGATATCGCTGCCATGGGAGGGAGGCCTGTTGCGATAGTCGATATCCTCTCAGTCACGAACGACCGGATCCGCGATGAGGTGACCCGGGGTATGGTCACGGCATCGGCGCAGTTCGGCGTTCCGATCGTGGGTGGGCATCTGCACCCCGATACACCATACAACGTTGTGGACGTGGCGATCCTCGGAACAGCCAGGATGGATCAGATCATCTTCTCGAATACAGCGGAGGAGGGCGACCGGGTGATCGCGGCGATAGACCTCGATGGCCGGATACACCCTTCATGCTGCTACAATTGGGATTCGGTCACGATGAAGTCCGCAGAAGTGGTCCGCGCCCAGATCCGGCTGATGGAGGATCTCGGGAGAGAGCATCTGGTGACGGCCGGAAAAGACATCAGCAACCCTGGTGTCATCGGGACACTCGGTATGCTCCTTGAGGTAAGCGAAAAGGGTGCAGTGATTGACCTGGAGGCGATACCCCGACCGGATCTCGCCGCGCTCAAGCTGCCCTTCGAGCAGTGGGTGCGCATGTACCCGGGTATGGGGTTCATCCTGACCGCGAAGGAGGAGAATGTGGAGGAGGTTTGCCATCGGTTTGCCGACGTCGGCATCACTGCGGCCCCAATCGGGAAGGTCGACGGAAGCCGAAGACTGGCTGTCAGGTACCTGGGCCGTGAGACACAGGTCTTTGATCTGGACCAGGAGGGTATCATGCGGATCTTCTCCGAAGGTGGAGCATGCCGGTAACGGTTGGGCTTGGAGCGGCATCCCCCACAGAGAGCATCCTTTCAACTGTCAGGGCGGTCGGTCATGAGGTCGACCTCGTTCTTTTTTCCCAGCCGGGGACTGCTGGCTCGTTCGGAGATGCTGTGAAGGTCATCGAGGCGGAGCAACCAGAGGAGGCCCTTGTTGCGGCTCTCACCGACGGCAGGATTGACGCCGCCGTCAGGGGCACGCTGCCTGCGTCCTCCACCCTGAAGGCTCTCAAACGAGTCGCAGGCGTCGATCAACTGGAGCGGATTGCCCTTCTTGAGACCGCCGACGGGCGCCTCTTTCTCCTCGCCCCGGTCGGAGTCGACGAGGGCTGGACCGTCACAGAGAAGATGCGGTTCGTAGAGCGTGGCCGTCTTATTGCCCGAAATTTCGGTCTCCCGGAGAAGGTGGCGGTCCTCTCGGGCGGAAGGCTCGGAGATGTCGGGCGGCATCCGACCGTCGACCGGAGCATGGCGGATGCTGAACTTGTCGCTCGCCTGACCGGTGCGGAGCATGCCGAGATCCTGATCGAGGATGTGGTGGGGCGGTATGGGATGATTCTCGCTCCCGATGGGATATCGGGGAACCTGATCTTTCGCACGCTCACGTTCCTCGGAGCGGGGACGGGGCATGGTGCACCGGTGGTAAATATCGATGATATTTTCGTAGATACGTCGCGCGCCTCAGCAAATTATACCAATGCAGTAATGCTCGCAAAATCTTTGGCGGAATTTAAGAAATCGTAGATATTCGTTTATTTTGCTAAAGGAGGCTGTATCCACATTTATTTGAATTGCCTCAATTATCTGCCGGGTATCAAGATGCACTCCCCATATGTAATTCCGATAGGAAAGAGGAACGCAAATTTTTGAGATAATCCCGAAACGTTTAAATATTAACTCGTACACCTCTTTTTAGAGGTGAATTTGACTATGGCAGATCTACCTATTGCTGCGGTTGTACGTATCGCAAAGAAGAATGGTGCTGAGAGAGTAGGCAGCGATGCTGCTGCTGCGCTGGTTACCAAGGCTGAGGCGTATATCGCTGAGCTGACCAAGGAAGCCAACAGGCTTGCCCAGCACGCCGGACGCAAGACGATCAAGGCAGAAGACGTCGAGCTTGCGGTTAAATCCGCGTAACTCGATCATCCCTCTTTATGGGGGTTGATCAAACCCCCTTCTCTGGTCTCTCTATTCTGTGGGTTTTTGCTGGGGTGCACTGGATCGTGGGGACTTATGCACCTGCGGTGCTCGAACTTCCGCCTGCACCTTTGGTTCACGCGTCGTTTGTTGCCATAGGGGGCTTGGCTCGTCTCTTCCAATGTCAGACGTGCGACCGCCACCAGGATGCCACACAAAGCCATCTCCTGGCGATTCTAGCCGGGCTATAGTTGAGGGATGGTAATTTAACGATCCCGTCGTGACAGGTGCCCTATGAGCCGCTACGTCGCTCTGATGCCAATGGCTGCCGTATGCTCCCGGGAGACCCCGAAAAATAGTTGGTATGCTTGATGCTTGTTTAAAGTGTCCCTTTGGTGCTCGGGACGTCGCTTATCAAGGGATCGATCGCCACGGCCGCCCGTAATGCACGTCCAAACGCCTTGAATGCCGCCTCGCAGATGTGGTGATCGTTCCTGCCCGTGACCGTGATGTGCGCGGTGATCCCGGCGTGGTTACAGAGACTGTAGAAGAAATGCTCGATAAGGTCGCCGGGGATGCCGCCCGGGCCCACCGGCGAGAACGTTCCTTCGAAGACGAGGTATCCCCGCCCGCCTACATCGAGTGCCACCCGGGCGAGCGCCTCGTCCATCGGGACGGCGGCATCGGCAAACCGGGTGATCCCGCGTCCATCTCCGACCGCTTCGGCAAGTGCCATTCCAAGGACAATCCCGATATCCTCAATAGTGTGGTGGGCATCCACCGCAAGGTCCCCGATCGCCCGGATGCTGAGATCCATTCTGCCGTGCCGGGCAAAAGAGTTCAGCATGTGGTCAAAGAACGGTATCCCCGTCTCGATCGTCCCCGCTCCGGAGCCATCGAGGTCGAGAGAGAGGCTGATATCGGTCTCCTTCGTGGTCCGGTGGACCTCACTTATCCTCATCTGCTGCCTCCAGAAGTTCTGATAGTCGCACTTTACCGGCATAGAGGGCCGAGCCGATGACTGCACCTGCCGCCCCGATCGCGCGGAGCGCACGGACATCCGCCGGACTCGATATCCCGCCCGAGACGACGACCGGGACCTTTGTTCTCGCAAGGAGGTCCGCCACCGGGGCAACCGCGATTCCTCCCTGAAGCCCCTCCACGTCCACATTTGTGTAGAGGAGCGCTCCGGCGCCGAGGTTCTCGAACCGCTCAGCCCACGCTAGGTAACTGCCAGCCGGGCGTTTCCAGCCCTCGATCATCACCTCACCCCCCCGGGCGTCAATCCCGGCCATGATCCGTTCGCTGCCGAACTCTTCGGCGAGCGTACGGATCGTCTCCGGCTCCCGGACAGCCAGCGTTGAGAGGATGACCCGGTCGACGCCGGTATCAAGCCATCCGGCGGCGTCCTCGACGCTCCTGATACCGCCCCCGAGTTCGACGAAGGCGCTGGTCTCTCTAATAAAGGATCGGATCAGGTCGGCGTTCTTCTGCGCCTGGCCGAAAGCGCCATCAAGATTGACGATATGGATGCCGTCCGCGCCCTCGTCGAGCCACCGGTATGCCCAGGCGGCCGGTTCCCCGTATACCGTCGCTGCCTCCGGCCGCCCCTGCACGAGCTGGACGCATCGCCCATCCAGGATATCGACTGCGGGATAGATCTCCATGCTCTCAGCGTATGATCCGTTCAATGGGCATGACTAATATGTCTTTTGCGCCCGCACGCTTCAACTGGTTGATCAGCTGATATACCCGCTCCTCTTTGACGACGGCGTGAACTGCGACCAGGTTCTCGTCGGATGCAACGTCCATCACCGTAGGGCCGGAGAGGCCGGGCAGCACCTCTCTAACGTCCGCAAGAGCGCTTCTATGGACGTTCATCATCAGATAACACTGACCCTTCGCCCTGATGACGCTCTCGAGAGCAAGAACGATCTCGTCGATCTTCTCCCTCTTTTCTGCAAGCGATATGGGGTTTGCAATCAGGATCGTCGTGGAGGTAAGAATCTCCTCAATGACTCGAAGATGGTTCGTCCGAAGCGTCGTCCCTGAGGAGGAGAGATCGACGATGGCGTCGGCGATTCCTAGATGCGGCGTCGCTTCGCATGCCCCCCCGACCGTCACGATCGTTACATCAATCCCGTGCTCCGCAAAGAACGAGCGCGTGATCCCCGGAAACTCGGTCGCCACCTTCGCTCCCGCAAGGTCGGCGACGGTCTCGATCCTGGACTCTTCCGGCACCGCGACGACGAGGGTTGCCCTGCCGGTCTGCAGGTCGAGCACCTGCTCGACTACTGAGCCCCGTTCCATGACCATATCCCTCCCGGTAATGCCGATATCGGCAACACCGTTTGCCACGTACTCCGGTATATCGATCGGCCGGGCAAAGAGGATCTCAACGTTCGGGTCACGAGTCCGTGTGATGAGTCTTCGCTCCCCTCCGTCAACCAGATGGAGACCGCTCTTCTCGATCAACTCGTTGATGGGCTGGGCGATTCTTCCCTTGTTAGGGATGACGAGACGAACAAGAGCGGGCCCTGGTTTAGGCCTTTGGGATGATGGGTCACTCATGGATTGTGAACTCCAAAAAGTTAGAAAGTATTAGAAGGTGGAGAGTTCTCCCTTGATAACCTTCTCGGTGATGGTTGTGGTCCTCTCCAGCCACTCATCGATGATACCCTCAACATCGGGCTTGATGGACTCGATCTTCACGCCGGGCTTTGTGAGAATCTGAGCGCTTGCTACGTGCGGCTGGTCGATCGGGTAGCCGATCTGTGAGAGGAGCCGGATATATATCTCCTCGATGCCGTCGATCTCAGCTACACAGTCCTGTGCAATCTGCGTTGCGAGAAGATTGTAGATCTTGCCGATGTGGTTGATCGGGTTCTTTCCGCTCGTTGCCTCCATGCTCATGGGGCGGTTTGGTGTGATCAGTCCGTTTGCGCGGTTGCCGCGGCCAACCGATCCATCGTCGCCCATCTCGGCGGAAGTGCCCGAGACTGTAAGGAAAACACTGCCGTTCTCGAGGTCGTCAGCGGTGTTGATGGCGACGTTGACGGATCTCTTGGTAAACTGCTGAGCGATATTGGCTATCTGCTCGGTAAAGATGTTCTTTTGCTCGATGTACTCCGTGAGGCTTGAGCAGTAGCGGTCTACAAATGCCATCGCGATCGTGAGGGTGATTGAATCGCCGTCACGCAGGCACATGATCTTGCAGTCCTGGCCGATGACCGGGTATCTTGGGCGGAGTGTTTCGTCGATGTACGCGGCTACTCCCCGAACGATGCTCTCCGCCTCGCTAAACGGCGCATATCCAACACCGAAGGAGGTGTCGTTCGCCCGCGGTACCTTTCCCTCGCAGGTCCTAAAGACGTCCTGCAGGTCGGTCGACCCCTTACCCATCCGGCAGTCGACGATGACGTCGCGGTTCATATTGATGGTTGGGAGGATCTTCTGGATGTAGTCGCGTGCCGCCTCGACGGCGATCGCGTCCGCGGGGATGTTTGCGCCGTTGAAGGTCTTGGTCGCCCGACCAGATATGAGGAAGTAGATCGGCCTTGTGATCAGGCCTCCGCCAAACTTCGGGAGCGACTCGCCTGCCACGACTTCGCCCTGATCGGTGTTGTGGTGCAGGACGCTGCCGCATTCCTCCAGGTATGCCTTGCTGAGCGCCCGGCTGATCGACTCTGCAATGCCGTCCGCAAGGCTATCGGGGTGTCCAAGGCACTTCCTCTCCACGAGTTCAATTTGCTGCTTCTCGATCGGGATCTGGTCAAGCCCTTCAACGCAGATGTTTCTGGTCATCAAATCCACCGTAGTTCTAAAGTATTATATATGGAATGACTGCAATTCATATAACCATTTCTAACCATTGCTCCGAACCCTGATGTCGGAACGGATGACTATCTTGCAGGAGCCGTCTCTAAAGACACGCACCATGCCTCCGCTCTCCGAGACCGTGATGCCGACGGCCGGGATCTCGTGCGTGATTGATGCGGTTGCGCGGTGCCGCCCCCCAAGACCACTCGGAAGGGAGATCCCCCGCCCGGTGACGTCGAGATAGCGTCCTGCCGCCCGCACCTCGCCGTTTTTGTCGATGACGAAGACACCGTCGAGTTGGGCAAATTCCTTGATGCTCTCCCAGTTGTTCCTGTTCTTGATGTCCCGGAGGGCTGCGGGCTGCCCCTGGTAAGGATTGAGGATCGCCTGGTGCGAGTGCTTGAAGATCTCTTCGGGGTCACCTATGATGAACGCGGTCCCGATCGACCGTCCTTCACGGCCTTCGACCGCGATCTCGAGGGCCAGTGTGAGGGCTGCGTGGAGGACGTCGCGTGGGACGATATCGGTGAAGTCCTTGAGGCTGATGAAGTTCTTTCCTTCTTCTATATCGTAGATGATGATAGCATAGGGAAAAGCACCGACGACAAGGCCGCTCTCCAGGTTTCTTCGGAGATAGAGGTGGACTGCGGCATCGAGCATATGCCGCTCGCTCACCTCCAGGATGTCGTGCATGGTAAGGTCCTTTAGGACGTCGAGCTGGAGTTCCTGCACCTGGATGATCGGGATCTCGGGCGTTTCCGCAAGGACCGGGATCGGCTCGATGAATGAGACGACCGCCCGCGCGCCAATCTTTACCGCCACATCACAGGCGGTTGCAAGCATCAGATCGCCATTCATAACATCTCACGGATAAGGCCTGGTATCTCTGAGGGCCGGGATGCGACCGGGACACCGAGAGCCGAGAGCCGCCGCACCTTGGAGCGCGCGTCGCCCTCACCCCCTTCGATGATCGCCCCCGCATGGCCCATCCTCTTCTCTGGAGGAGCGCTCACACCGGCGATATAAGCGACGACCGGGAGATCGGTCGACCGGACACCTTCCTCCTCCAGGTTGCCTCCCACCTCGCCGATGACGACGACGGCTTTGGTCTGCGGGTCCTCCTCAAACCGTGCGAGGACGTCCACAAACGTCTGGCCGATCACCGGATCGCCCCCGATCCCGACGACCGTGCTCTGGCCGATACCGGCGCGGGTGAGTTCGTCGACGACCTCGTAGGTGAGGGTGCCGCTCCGGGAGACGACACCGACACTTCCCCGGGTGGCAAGATGGGCAGGCATGATCCCGAGTTTACACTCCCCCGGCGAGAGGAGGCCCGGGCAGTTCGGGCCGATGACCGTGCAGTCGTGGAGTTTTGCGTAGGCGAGGGCCTTCATCGTGTCGTGGACCGGGATATGTTCGGTGATGACGACGGCTAGTTCAATCCCCGCGTGTGCCGCCTCCATGATCGCGTCGCATGCGGCGGGCGCCGGAACGAAGATGACGCTTGCGGTCGCGTCGTGCTCGGCGAGCGCCTCCTTTACCGTGTTGTAGACCGGGGCGCCGTGGACCTCCCGACCGGCCTTGCCGGGCGCAACCCCCGCAACGACTCCCCGTCCGCCGACCTCGCGGGCATAGGCGTTCATCAGTTCCGTGTGGAACGTGCCCTGTTTGCCGGTGATGTTCTGAACGATCACCCCGAGATTCTTGTCCCCGTAGATCATTGTGTGGCCTCCATCGCTGCCTTTACGGCTGCATCCATGCTCTCAAGCATCCGGTAGCCGCATTCCGCGAGCAACTTCCGGCCTTCCTCCTCGTTCGTCCCGGCCATTCGGACTATGACCGGTGGTGCGACGCCGGCGGCGATGATGCCTCTCGCCACCTCGTCACACCGGGTGATGCCACCAAGGAGGTTGACCACGATCACCTTCACCTTCGGCATGCTCGCGACGAGCCGGACGGCATGCATCACACGCTCCTGGTCGGCACCGCCGCCGACGTCGAGGAAGTTCGCCGCCCGGCCGTGGTAGTACTCGATGAGGTCGAGCGTCGACATCGTGAGTCCGGCACCGTTCCCGATGACCCCGATGGTCCCGTCGAGTTCCACGTAGGAGAAGCCGTGCTGCTCGGCCTCACGTTCGCGCTCGGAGAGGTCGCGGTTGATCTCAATCCCCTGGCGGGCAAGGGCGTTGTCGTCGATGATCAACTTCGCGTCTGCCGCATAGACTCCCCGCGGTGTCGTCACGAGCGGATTTATCTCTGCGAGCATGGCGTCTTTCTCCTGGAATACATGATAGAGGCTGTTTATGACGGGGGCGAGTTCCTTAGGGGCGCCACCAAGGAGTTCTCGCATGAGAAACGCAGGGATATCGTGGAGGAGTGGGGATACGACGATCTTCCTCACGGCGGACTCGTCTGCCAGCGCCATATTCTCGATCTCCACACCGCCGGCATCGGCAAAGAGGACCACCGGTTGTTTGCTCGACCGGTCGATGGCAATGCTGACGTAATACTCGTGCTCGATGGGGAGCCGCTCCTCGAGAAGGATCTCCCTGACCGGAACTCCTTTGATCGTTCGCGAGAAGAGTTCCCGGGCGGTCTCGACCGCAGTCGTGCGATCGGCCATCAGGACTCCACCGGCCTTCCCCCGCCCGCCGACGTCCACCTGTGCCTTCAGCACCACGCCGTCGCCGAACTCCGGCAGATGTTTCGTGATCTCTTCCGCCGTCCGAATGAGAATTCCCTTCGGGACTGGCACCCCATACTTAGAAAAGATAGATTTTGCCTCGTACTCCAGCATCTTCATGATCTACACGCTCGCTCTCCAAGTTCAAATCCTCGTTTCAGTGCTTTTACGTTCAACTCCTCGGTGCCTTTCGGGACGCTGTCAAGGACCGCACGTTCGATTGCTTCTCTGCTTACGACTCCGGTTGCCGCCACGAGGGCCCCGATCATGACGATATTCGCCACGATCTCACGACCGAGATTCATCTTTGCCTCAGTCGTTGCCGGGATCTCATAGTAACGGGAGGCCGGGCGGGACCGGACCAGGTCCGAATCGAGGAGCATGACGGAATCCTTGCCTGCCCGAACCCCGTACTTCTCAAACCCCTGCTGGGACATGATGACGTAGATATCGGGGTCCGTCACCTCTGGATAGAGGATCGGGTCGTCGTCGATCACCACCTGCCCCATCGAGGCCCCGCCCCGGGCCTCCGGGCCGTAGACCTGCGTCTGGACAGCATACTTGTTGTCGTAGAGCGCCGCCGCCCGCCCGAGAATGACTGCTGAGAGGATGATCCCCTGACCGCCATATCCCGAGAACCTTACTTCGTGCCTCACGGTTTCACCCCCATCGCCGGCCGCTTCCGTCGGACCAGTTCTCCCACGGTGAAGGTCCCGTCCGGGATCGGCTTACCCTCTGCAACCAGTCGGTTGTACTTCTGGACAAGCATCGCGTGGCTCCGGAGGTACTCTATCATATCCGAGACCCGCCGGAGTTTGTTGTGACGGCCGTAGTTCGTCGGGCACTGGGTCCGTACCTCGATGAACGAAAGCCCCGGGGTCTGCATCCCGGTGGCGATGGCCTTTGTGAGTTCCTTGACGTGATAGGACGTCCAGCGGGCGACGTAGTTTGCGCCGGCGGCGACGGCAAGTTCAGCAAGGTCAAAGGCCGGCTCACTCATACCGTAGGGCGTCGTTGTTGAGTATGCTCCCCTTGGGGTCGTCGGGCTCCCCTGTCCGCCGGTCATGCCGTAGATGTGGTTGTTCATGCAGACCACTGTCATGTCCACGTTCCGGCGGCAGGCGTGGATGAAGTGGTTCCCGCCGATGGCGGCAAGATCTCCGTCTCCTGTGAAGACGACGACGTTTAAGTCCGGCTTTGCCATCTTCACCCCGGTGGCGAATGCGAGCGCCCGCCCGTGGGTGGTGTGGAGCGAGTCGGAGAGGATGTAGCCGGGAGCACGGGATGAGCATCCAATCCCGGAGATGAAGATCGTCTCGTCGCGCTTCCATCCCATCTCCTCCACTGCGGCAAGAGTGCAGTTGATGACCGTTCCGTTGCCGCATCCGGTGCAGTAGATGTGGGGGAGGCGGTCAGCTCTCAACCACTCTGGCGCGATCATCGGTGCACCTCCAGTGCCCGGACGAGTTCGGCAGGGGTGTGCAGTTCGCCGCCGATCTTCGGTAGGGAGATGACCGGCTGGTCTACGTGGCGCTGGACCTCCCGCACCATCTGGCCCATGTTCAGCTCCGGCATCAGGAAGACCTTGGCGTTAGGGAATCTCTGGAGAGCCTGCTCCGGGAACGGCCAGACAACCCGAAGCCGCAGGTGGCCGATTGAGTCGTCCTGGCGGTCGCGCATCACCTGCTCGACCGTCCGAGACGGGGGACCGTAGGTGACAAAGACCGTCTCTGCATCGGGGTTTGTTACCTCGTAGTCGGCAATCTCGTGGCGTGCCGACTCGACCTTGGCAACCAGCCGACGGACGAGGCGGTCGTGAGCACCTGGGTCGGTCGTGTCCGGGTAGCCCCGCTCATCGTGGGTGAGGCCGGTCACGTGGATGGCTCGACCCGACCCGAAGGGTGCGAACCCCGGGATTCCGTCATCGTCTGCTTCGTATGGGAGGCAGCCCTCTGCGAGCGGGCGACGGGGAGCGATCTCGACCGAATCGCGAAGGGTCACCCTCTCTCGCATATGGCCGACAATCTCGTCGGACATCAGGAAGGTGGGAACTCTGAACCGGTCGGCAAGGTCGAATGCCTTCACGGTCAGGTCAAACATCTCCTGCACGGAGTTCGGGGTGAGTGCAATGGTGCTGTAGTCGCCGTGTGAACCGAACCGGCACTGGAGCATATCCCCCTGCGCCGCCCGCGTCGGCTGGCCGGTGCTCGGTCCGCCCCGCTGAACGTTGACGATGACGCACGGCGTCTCGGTCATGACGGCGTAACCGATATTCTCCATCATCAGCGAGAACCCGGGACCGCTTGTCGCGGTCATGGCGCGAACACCCGTCCAGGCGGCGCCGATCACCGCGGCGATGCTTGCGATCTCATCCTCCATGGAGATGAAGACGCCGTTGACCTTGGGGAGTCGCCGTGCCATCATCTCGGCTATCTCGGTCGACGGCGTGATCGGGTAGCCGCCAAAGAACCGGCACCCGGCGGCGAGTGCACCTTCAGCGCAGGCGGCGTTCCCCTGCATGAACTCCGTCCTGCTCAAAACTCCACCTCCACGCGGTGCGGTTCAAACGGCTTCTCCTCGACCCAGGAGATTGCCTGGTCGGGACAGATCATGTGGCAGACGCCGCAGAGCATCCGTCCGTAGAGGGCCTGCAACCTGCAGTTCGTGCACCGTTCGGGTCGGTCGAGGACCGGGGTGACGATCCCCCGGCTGTTGAGTTCCTTTCCCTCCCGAAAGATCTTGTAGGGGCAGACCAGAACGCAGAGGTTGCATCCTTTACAGCGGCTTTCATCGATGACGAGTTTCATGAGACGGTATCCTATTTGATATTGAATTGCTGGTGAAATTGTGTTTTCGCTTTCTCATGTACGGTGTGGAAGAGGTCGCCGCCGTGGGCATCGATCCCGACCGTCAGCGGCAGGCGATCGGCTTTGAGGACCCAGACCGCCTCGGCCATCCCGAGGTCTTCGAAATAGACGCCGGATAGGCTCATCCGGGCGGCAGCGAGCGCGGCGCATCCTCCCGTGAGCGCGAGGTAGACGGCGCGCCCCCGGAGTTGCTCGACCACCTCTGGGCCCATTCCCCCTTTGCCGATGAGGGCCCGGACACCAGCATCGATGAGGAACCCCGTGAGCGCGTTCATCCGTGCGGACGTCGTGGGCCCGGCAACGACGAGGCGATCGCCCTGCACCACCGGGCCGCAGTGATAGATTGCGGCGCCCTCTGGATCGAAGGGTATTCCTTCCTTTATCATACGGAGGTGTGCCTCGTCCCGGGCGGTGTAGATCGTCCCCGAGAGGGTGACCTGATCGCCGGCCCGGAGCGAGAGGATTTCGTCGCCGAGCGGTGTTGTAAGGTCTATCATCGTTCCACCTCCACGGTCGCCCGTCGGCAGGCCCAGCACTGCACGTTCACCGCCACCGGAAGGGAGGCGGTGTGGCAATCGGCCCGTTTCACCTTCACCGCGAGCGCTGTCGTATCCCCACCGAGTCCCATCGGGCCGATCCCGAGGGCGTTCACCGCGTCGCAGAGTTCCTGCTCGTAGTCGTCCATGACGTCGATCGGGAGGAGCAGGGCCTCCTTTGCGAGCGCTGCAGCCAGATCGAACGTCCCGCCGATCCCGACGCCGAGGATCACAGGGGGGCAGGGCCGCCCACCTGCAAGGAGCACCGTCTCCGCGACGAATCGCTTGATCTCCGCCACCTGCGAGGGGAGGAGCATCCCGATCCTTGAGACGTTCTCGGATCCCGCGCCCTTCGGGAGGACCGTTACCGTGAACCGATCACCGGGTGCCACGTGGATTGCCGGCATCCCCGCGCCGGTGTTGTCGTTGGTGTTCTCCCGGGAGAGGGGATCGACGACGTTCGGACGGAGCGGAACTGTGGCTGTCGCCCGGCGCACCCCCTCCCGGACCCCCTGATAGAGATCCGGAGAGAGCGGGATGTCGGGTGGCAGGGTGAGATAGACCACCGGCACACCGGTATCCTGGCATATAGGCACCTGCCGTTCCTCTGCAAGTGCGATATTCTCCAGAATATTGGCCAACTCTTGCCGTGCGACCTCGTTCCTCTCGGCTTCTGCGGCCTTTCTCAGCGCCGCGAGAACATCGGGGGGGAGCCGGATCTCTGCCTCCCGCAATGCTCTCTCTGTAGCGTCTGCCAGTGCTCCTGCAAGCCGCGCAGTTTCCGGATGCATCATGTAATACTGGTGGGAAGAGACTATAAATACCTGTATTCCTGCAGGTATGCACTCGGGGATTGGGTTTCAAAAAAAGGACGAGAACGGCTGTGGTTTTATGCAGTCACAGTCCGCTCTTCGACGATCCTTGCGGGAGTCGGGATCTTATATATGCCACGTTTGAGGGAGATCTTTGCCTTCTCTGCATACTGTGGGGTTGTCCAGACCGTGAAGACCTTCTGGCCCCTCTCAACCCGTGCTGCGGTGCCGACGGCCTTCCCGAAGGCGAGACGCATGCCTTCCGAGACACGGTCAGCACCTGCGCCGGTTGCCTGCTTGTTCTCACGGAGAACATGGTGCGGGTAGGTCCGGATCTTGAGGTGATAGTTTGCCCTCCCGACTTCCTTCATGAGCTGCCTGTTGATACTGGTACGGGCAGCTTCAAGAGCCGTGTGGCGTATCTGGCAGGCCTCGTCGACGACGACGGAGAGCTCGACCGGGAAGTCCTGGCTGAGGTTGCCCATATCGAACTGCACGACCTTGCTGCCCGGTACGCCGCCCATATATTCTCTGCGTGTATATGCTTTCTTTGCGAGGTTCCTGTACATCTTCGCTGGTTTTCTTACCATGGTTAAAAACTCCTGCCGATCTATAGGTGCTTTATAAAATGGGGATTTCCTCTAATAAACCTTACTGGCCGTTTTCAGTCTCGTCGATCATTCTGAGTACCCGTCGCCGGACCTCTGCAAACTCGGCGTTGGTGCGATCTCGTGGCCGTGACCAGGGTATCTCCATGACCTCCCGAACCGTTCCGGGCCGGGGCGAGAGGACGACGATCCGGTCGGATAGGTAGACCGCCTCGTCGACACTGTGCGTGACAAAGATGATTGTCTTCTTCGTCTGCTCCCAGAGGGAGAGGAGTTCTTTCTGCATCCTGTTGCGTGTCTGGGCGTCCAGCGCCCCGAATGGCTCATCCATGAGGAGGACGTCGGGGTCGTTTGCGAGCGCTCTTGCGATCGCCACCCGTTGCCGCATCCCGCCGGAGAGTTCATAGGGGTAAGCGTTCCGGAACTGGGCAAGACCGACCATCTCGATGTAGTGTTCCGCAATTCTATGGCGCTCTTCCTTTGCGATGCCCTTCATCTCAAGGCCGAAGGCGACGTTATCGATCACCTTTCGCCAGGGAAAGAGGGAGTACTCCTGAAAGACCATCCCCCGCTTTGGGTCCGGGCCGATGACCGGATGACCGTCAACGGTCACGCTCCCGGAGGTTGCCGTCTCAAGCCCGGCGATGATCCGCAGAAGCGTAGTCTTTCCGCATCCCGAGGGGCCGACCAGACAGACGAACTCTTTGTCGCGGATCTCGAGGTTTACGCCGGATAGTGCCTGCGTCGCTGTGCCGTCTTCCTTCGGGAATGCCTTGTTGACGTCCTTTATACTTACCGCGCCCATTCTAGGCCACCTCCCCGGCATGCCAGCGCAGGAGCCGCTGGTCTACGTAGTTTCTAAAGATCCGGTCGATGACAAGGCCTATGATGCCGAGGATCAGCATGTACGCGACGACTTCGGACATCTGGTGGAGGTAGTAGTTATGCCAGAGCTGGTAGCCGAGACCATACGCGGAGACGCCGAACATCTCGGCGGCGACAAGACACATCCACCCGACGCCCATGGCGGTTCTGATGCCGGAGACGATAGCCGGGATGGCGGCGGGAAGGGCAACATGACGGATCAGTTCTAGTGAAGTGTCGCACCCGAGCACCTTGCCCGCCTCGACGTAGACCTTCGGGACGCTCCGGAACGCGGAGTACGTCGCGATCAAGATCGGGAAGAACGCTCCGGCAAAGATGACGAATCCTGCTGCCTGGGTGGTGAGCCCGAACCAGATGATGGCGAACGGGATCCAGGCGAGCGGTGGGATTGGGCGGAGGATCTCGATGATCGGGTCGAGCAGGAAGTCCGCCACTCTGAACCATCCCATCAGGATCCCGATCGGGATGCCGAGGAGGAGCGCCGCAATAAGTCCGATCCCAAAGTGCTCAAGACTTGCCGTGATATCGGCAAGAAGGGTTCCGGACTCGAAGAGGTCAACGAACGCGATGGCGACGTCGGTGACGCTCGGGAGGATGAAGGATCGGCCGACGACGTATTCAGCGACGATCTGCCAGATCACTGCAGCCACAACGAGCGCTGTAATGCCGAGTACTCGTTTCTTTGTTTTAAGGTTCATGTCTCTGTTCCATTGCCTGATTTTTCCTGTCGGAAGGTGTGGTATGGGCCGCATCTCTCCGGGAGTTTCTCCCTTATTTCATCAGCATCTCGCTAAAAGATACTTTTGGCGGTAAAAATGAGTGGGGTTTAGGAGTTACGCCTGAGCCTTCTCGTAGAATGAGAGATCGAAGAGGTCATCCTGTGTCAGGGGTTTGTTGATGTAGCCAAGTTCATACTGGAGGTTCGTGTACTCGACGACCGACTCAGTAATGACGTTCGGATCAGCGGTCCAGGTGCCGTCCCATTCCTCAAAGGATGCCTTCACGGTCTCGACGTTCTGACCGGTCTTGTTCGAGTAGAGGGCTGCGGCCTCGTCCTGGTGCTCAAAATTGTACTCCGTCGCCCTGATGTGCGTCTTCACGATCTGCTCGACGAGCTCAGGGTGCTCGCGGATCAGAGAACCGCTCGCCACGAGGACACAGCAGGCGTGGTCTTTCATCATCTCGCCCGAGTGCACGACGGTCCTTCCCACGCCTTCCGCTGCGATGATGGATGGGGACGGGTGGGGAAGGAAGACGCCGTCGACCTGGCCTGCGGAGATTGCGGTGGTTGCGGCGCCGGGGTCCATGGGGACGATGTTGACGCTTGCCGGGTCGACGCCGTTCTCCTCAAGCCAGGTCCGGAGGATGGTGTCCTGGATGGTTCCCGGCGGGAAGGTGGCTATCTTCTTGCCGACGAGATCTGCAGGGCTCGAGTAGGACACATCGTTCCTGAGCACGAGGTCGGACCCTTGGGTCTGCACCGCTGCAATGATCTTGGCATCAAGTCCGCTGCTCACGGCTGCGATGAACGGGGCGGAGCCGACGTAGGCGATATCAAGGTCGCCGGCAAGCATCGCCTGCATCTCGGGCGCACCGGTCCCGAACTGGTAGTCGGTCACCTGCGTAATACCGTAGGGCGCGAGGTCTTCCTGCCACCATCCCTTCTCCATCGCGGTGGTGTGGGCGACCTGGTGGGTGCTTGGCTGGTAGCCGATGCGCAGGTGCGTTACATCGCTGGTTCCGGTGCACCCGGCAGCAAACGTGAACGCCGCGACCAGGGCCACGGCCAGGAGAATTGCGGTTACTGCTCTCATGAGTCTCCACCTAAAAGTAACTGTATATGGCCTAATCTTCACGCTATGGGTATATAGTATTGTCGAAAATTGACAATATTATTATACCATAGTTGAAAATCCTGCAATTTATTTTTCCTTATGTTGACAATTTGTGTGGTAGAAATCGGTCGGGAGGTATGCTTGCGTATGGCTGGCTGCCGGCGTGGGCCGGGAACTGGTGGGAAAAACCCGATACACTGGACCGTGGGGGCATCACAATATAGGGGGGAGGGGACAGGGGAGGGGGGATGCTCCCCCCCGTCAGCCCCACCCCCAAGCGTGATGTCCCCACGGAATCCGTGTCAGGTGGAGCCATATAGGTATCAGCACGTTTCAAGTTGTCCTGAACGGATGGCGGTTTTCGAGTGCGACGGTCGAAGGACCGGAGTTCGAGCACCGGGGGTGCGAGTTGCGATAGTCCGAAGGACCGGAGCTTAAGCACCACCAGATGAAAAACCGGTGAAAACCCCTGTATGGGTCTCGCATTATCGAAATGCGGCCGGCTGAAACGATTCAACGCTTGAGAGATGCCATCAGGTTCGCAGCCACGGGACTGCGCACCCCCGGATGAGGACCTGCCCCTCCTCCACTCGCCCCCCTTCCTCACCCCGTGCGTGGTTTTAATCTCTTCTCCGGCCAAACGGTACAGACAGGATTGTTGATAGAATGCGTTCGGATCAGATTCGGCAGGGCCGTCTCTCCGGCGAGCGTTCGGGCGATATCGAGCACTTCCTTGCATCGATGGAGGCCGACCGCTGGATTGCAGAGGCGGATCTCCTCGTGGATATGGCTCACCTCCTCGGGCTTCGCCGGCAGGGGATCATCGACGAGGCTCCGGCCCGGGCGCTGATGGCGGCGCTCCTCGATCTTCACGATCATGGTATCCCAAAGGAGGCGTTCGACGAGAAGTTCGAGGACGTCCACGCGGGCAAGGAGGCCTACCTCATCGACCGAGTCGGGGAGGATTATGGCGGCCGCCTCCACATGGGGAGGTCGCGGAACGACGAAGTCGCTACCTGCATACGGATTCGGTTGAAACAGGAGATCATCGCCCTCGTGCGGTCGCTCACCGAACTCCGGCGGACCCTGCTCGACGTTGCCGCCGCCCATATCGAGACGGTGATGCCGGGCTTCACCCACCTCCAGCACGCCCAGCCCACGACACTGGCGCACTACCTTCTCGCCTACGAGCAGGCTTTCTCGCGAGATACGGCCCGGCTCCGGGAGGCATACGCCCGGTTGGATGTATCGCCGCTCGGCTCCGCGGCCTTTGCCTCGACCGGATTTCCGCTCGACCGCGCCTACACCGCGAGGCTCCTCGGCTTCTCCCGCCCGGCGCCAAACAGCATGGATGCGGTTGCCACTCGTGACTTTGCGATCGAGGTGCTCTCCGATGCCGCCATCTGCATGACGACGGCGAGCCGCCTCTGTGAGGAGCTTGTCCTCTGGAGCACTGCATTCGTCGGGTTCGTCCAGCTCGACGACGTCTACTGCTCCTCCTCCTCGATCATGCCCCAGAAGAAGAACCCGGATGTGGCGGAGATCATGCGGGCGAAGGCCGGGACGGTTGCCGGTGAGCTTGCCGCGGCGATCACGATCACAAAGGGTCTCCCCATGAGTTACAACCGCGACCTCCAGGAACTGACCCCGCACCTCTGGCGGGGAGTGGAGGCCGCCCGGCAGAGCATCCCGCTCCTCTCTGGTATGATCGGGTCTGCGACCTTCAATGCGGAGCGGATGGCGGCCGAGGCGGGAAGAGGCTTTTCTACCGCAACGGATCTCGCGGATCTTCTCGTCCGTGAGTATGGACTGCCCTTCCGCACCGCCCACCGGATCGTAGGGCGGGCGGTCAGGTATGGCTCGCTCGATCTGGCCACGCTCGATGCCGCCGCCCGGGAGGCTGCCGGCATCTCGGTCGTGGAGCTGGGGGTGACCGAGGAGAAGATCACCACGGTGCTCGACCCACGCCATGCCGTCGCGCTGCGCAGCATCACCGGCGGTCCGGCGCCCGCAGCGGTCGCGGTGCAACTCTCCGAGCAGAAAGACCTTCTTGCCCGCGACGCGGCATGGGTGGAGGAGACCGACGCGGCGTTATCAAACGCCTTTAGAGACCTGATCCTTGAATCACGGAGGTTTGCAGCATAATGGAGACGCTTCTGACTGGAGACCTGGTGCGCTACGCGAAGGGTGCGGTCACGATCACCGGGACCTACATTGCCGAACGAGATGGAATGGCCGTCATCAAACTGAAGAGCGGCTACAATATTGGAGTATCCCCCGAAAAACTAGAACTGATCGAACGACCCGCTCCGCAACCGCCGGCAGGCGCCGGGGTGGTCATCCAGAACCCGGGCCTTCCGGAGCTCGCCATCATCTCCACCGGCGGGACGATCGCAAGCAGGGTGGACTACCGGACCGGGGCGGTGATGAGCCAGTTCTCGGCAAACGATATCCTGCGGGCGATCCCGGAACTCGGCGATCTTGCCCGCTATCGCGATCGCCAGATTGCAAACATCCTCTCCGAGAACATGCGCCCCGCCCTCTGGCAGGATCTTGCCCGGGCAATCTATGAGGAGATCCGGGCCGGCGCCGCCGGGGTGATCGTCACTCACGGTACCGATACCATGACCTACTCGGCCGCAGCGGTCAGGTTCATGCTCAAGACTCCGGTGCCGATCGTCTTTGTCGGGTCGCAGCGGTCCGCCGACCGCCCGAGTTCCGACAACGCCATGAACGCCCTCTGCAGCGCTGCGGTCGCTACCGGCGACCTCGGTGAAGTGGCGGTGGTGATGCACGCAACGACGAGCGATGACCGCTGCGCCGTCCATCGGGCGACGCGGGTAAGAAAGATGCACACCTCCCGGCGCGACGCCTTCCTGAGCATCGGGATGGAGCCGCTTGGCTACGTCGACTACCCGTCCCTCTCAGTCACCCTCTCGGACGAGGCGGTCCGGCGGGGTGCAGAAAACCTCGAGATCCACGATGCGCTCGAGGAGCGCTGCGCTCTCCTCCACTTCTATCCCGGAATGCCTCCTGCGGTCCTTGATGCCTTTGAGGGCTATGCGGGACTGGTCATATCGGGGACCGGGCTAGGACATGTTTCGACAGAGTGGATTGCCCCGCTCCAGGAGATGATCGATGGCGGGACGACCGTCGTCATGACCTCCCAGTGCCTGCACGGCCGGGTCTGCGACCGTGTCTACAACACAGGCAGAGACCTTCTTGCCATCGGCGTCGTTGAGGGGGAGGATATGCTCCCTGAAGCGGCGCTCGTGAAACTGATGTGGGTGCTCGGGAATGAGAACGATCCTGAGAAGGCACGTCTGCTCATGCAGACCGATCTTGCGGGTGAGATCCGGCGGAGGTCGCTATAATGGACTACAAAGAACTCGGGCTCAAGGCCGGTATCGAGATCCACCAGCAACTCGATACGGCCGAGAAACTCTTCTGCCGCTGCCCCACGTGTCTGCGGGATATTGACGAGCGGACCGGGGAGTTCTACCGTTACCTCCGGGCGACGGAGAGCGAACTTGGAGAGATCGACCAGGCGGCACGTGAGGAGATGCGGCTTGTGCGGAAGTTCTGCTACTACACCTACGATACAGTCTGCCTGGTGGAGCACGACGAGGAGCCCCCGGCCCCGATGAACCCCGAGGCGCTCGAGATCTGTCTTACAATAGCAAAGATGCTCGGGATGACGCCCGTCGAGCAGGTGCACACGATGCGGAAACTCGTCATCGACGGCTCGAACACCAGCGGATTCCAGCGGACGGCCCTCGTAGCGCTCTCCGGGGCTCTTCCTAACGGCTGCCGGATCGAGACGATCTGCCTTGAGGAGGAGGCGGCCCAGCGGGTGAAGGATGAGACCTTCTCTCTTGACCGCCTCGGGATCCCGCTCGTTGAGATCACCACCGCACCCTGCATGCACACGCCTGAGGCCGTCGCCGAGGTTGCCGAGTACATCGGGATGGTCCTCCGCTCGACCGGCCGGGTGAAACGGGGGCTTGGGACGATCCGGCAGGACATCAACGTCTCGATCGCGGACGGCGCCCGGGTGGAGATCAAGGGTGTCCAGGACCTCGATCTCATCGCCGAGGTGGTCCGCCGTGAGGTGCAGCGGCAGACAAACCTCCTTGCCATCCGCGACGAACTCGTAAAGCGGGGCGCCCGGGTAGACCACAACGTCATCGACGTCACTTCCATCTTTGCCGAAACGAAATCTTCTATCTTGAAGAAGGCGAAGGCCATCCTCGCAGTCAAACTCTGTGGGTTTGCAGGACTGGTCGGACGGGAGATCCAGCCCGGCCGCCGTCTTGGAAGCGAGATGTCGGACTACGCGAAGAAGTGCGGGGTCGGAGGGATCTTCCACACCGACGAGCTCCCAGCCTATGGCGTCACGGCAGAAGAGGTGGCACGCCTGCGCGAGTTCGTCGGTGCCGGGGAGAACGACGCGGTCGTCATCGTGGCGGCCGGGCGGGAGCGTGCCGGCTGTGCGATCGAGCAGGTGCTGATCCGCGCGGAGATGGCTCTCTCCGGGGTTCCCGAGGAGACTCGGAAGATGCTTGAGGGTGGAAGTACAGCTTACATGCGCCCGCTCCCGGGAGCCGCCCGGATGTACCCCGAGACCGATGTCTTTGCGGTCACGATCGATGCGGACCGCTGGGAGAGCATCAAGGTCCCTGAACTCCTCACCGACCGGGCCGCCCGGTTCGTCCGCGAGTTCGGGCTTGATGAGGCTCTGGCACGGCAGGTGGCGTTCTCCGAGAGACTGCCGCTCTTCGAGAAAGCGGTCGCCGCCGGTGTCCGTCCCACCCTCGCGGCCAGGACACTCCTTGCCACCTGCCGCGAGCTTGCCCGCGACGGCGTTGCCGTCGATCGGGTGAGCGAGGGCGAACTCCTTGCCCTTCTCGTGGCGGTCGAGGCCGGTCGGGCTGCAAAGGAGGCGATCCCGGATCTCATCACCGAACTCGCGCGGACGGCAGACGGTGCGGTTGGGGGACCGGAAGAACGGGTGAATGCGGCTATCGAGAAGGTGAGTCCTGCAGTCTCGCAGGCCGATGTTGAGGCGATCGTTCATCGTATCGTAACCGAACGGCAGGAGTTTGCCCGCGAGAGGGGCATGGGCGCGCTTGGCCCCCTGATGGGTGTCGTCATGCAGGAACTCCGGGGAAGCGTGGATGGAAAAGTCGTCAGCGAGATCCTTCGACGAGAGCTAAAGCAGTTGCTCTCCTGATCTGCATTTGCTCTCTATCGGGACCGGCCCTGGCCGGCTCCCGGTAACTTTTATCAACGGGTCTGCTCATAAATATAAAGGAGTTTTATCATGGGAAAGACAGGAAGCGTTCTATGGGCCCAGGTTAAGGGCGTGAAGGGACAGATACGGCTCGTCCCTGCAAGTGAAGGCGAAGTGAAGAAGCCCGGTCCGAACCAGCGGTTCAAGCCTGCGGCGGACATCTACAAGCGGACAAGCAGAGATGGGCAGGACCCGCGGCGCGGTGGCCGGGGTGGACGTGGCCGGAGCGCAAGCGGGAGCGGGCGCGGCAGAGGTAGTGCCCCCACTATGGACGTGCGGGTACGCCGGTGCATACGGCGCGCCAAAGTGTCGGCTCTCGGAACCAAGCAGAAATCGAGATAATTGGGTCTCCTCTTCTCCTTCAATACTTTTTATACTTGCGAGTTCCAGTATGTGGTATGGATCTCAAAACCGCCATCAAGACCTATCAGTTCGCCGAACGGGCGAAATCTGAGCTGGTTGTCGGATCGCAGTTGATGACTGCCCTGATCCAGTTCCCAATCCAGGAGAAACCCGGTGGGAAGCGGATGCTTTTGATGGTGCTCGAGTCTATTCGCTCGGAACTCGATTTTGCTTATGGCGATACCGGGAATGGCGAGTTTAAGAAAGCCATCGACCACCTCAACGAAGCGATCAGCCTGACCGAGAGCATGGAACTCGGCACTGCTTCAGAGAGGATGGGCCGAGCCGTCAGCGCCGTTACAACTGCAGCCCAGGCCGCGTGGGAGACGCTCAAAGAGCATGAACTCATCTGATCTCCTTCACTTTCTAAAGACGCGGTCGTCGGTCCGGAGTTACTCCGCAGAGCCGCTCGAACCGGAGGATATCGAGTATATCCTTGCCTGTGCGAGTACGGCGCCGAGCGCCGGCAACCGTGAGTCCTGGGACGTTGTTCTCGTCACCGATGAGGATCTCCGGATGGATCTTGCACTTGCGGCCTTTGAACAGCAGCAGATCCAGGATGCGCCTGCGATCTTTGTGGTCTGCGCAAACTACGTTCGGTCTATGTCGCACTATGGGGAGCGAGGAATCCTCTATGCACTCGAGGACGCCACCATTGCCTGTACGTATATGATGCTCGCCGCACACGCCCGGGGTCTGCACTCATGCTGGACAGGGGCGTTCAGCGACGACGATATCCGCGAGATCCTTGGTCTTCCGCAACACGTCCGGCCGGTCGCGCTTCTCTCTGTGGGCAGGGGGACGCCACCGCTCGAGCCCATGGAGCGGATGCCGGTGAATGAGCACCTGCACCGTGAGACCTGGTAGGAACTACATTGGAGAGATTATGCCGGATTATTTGGTTACGCTTGAGTCAGCGTGGATAATTAAGGATGTTAAATCCATGGACGATGCCGTGAGCATCGCAATCAGCGAGGCGGGGAAACGGCTCAACCCCTCGGCAAAGTTTGTTGAGATCGAGGCGGGGATGGTCGCCTGCCCTTACTGTGAGGGAGAACTGAACACCGCTCTGGTCGTGGCGAATACCGCCCTGGTTGGGCTTGTGCTCCAGATGAAGGTCTTCCGCGCGGAGTCTGCGGAACATGCAGCAAGGATTGCAAAGTCGGTCATCGGGAAAGCGCTGCGCGATGTCCCGCTGAAGGTTCAGGATGTGCAGGAGATATGATAGCCGTCGTCGGGCATACGGCCATTGATCACCTCTTCCGGGTCCCGAAGATCCCGGGAAGACATAATTCGACCTATATCATCGGTCATGACGTCTACTTCGGCGGCGGAGCGGCGAACATCGCTGCCGGGATTGCGACGCTTGGCGAGCGGTGCCGGCTGGTCTCCTCGGTCGGCGGGGACTTTCCGGGCAGCGACTACGACCTCTGGATGCACAATCTCGGGATCATGCAGGACTTTATCCTGGTCAAAGACGCCCGCACCGCGACCGCGTATGTCTTTACGGACGATGACGGCGACCAGGAGACCTTCTTTGAGTGGGGCGCGTCAGTAGCGTTTGCCAAGGCCGAACCTCCCGCTCTCGACTTTGTCCATATGGCGACGGCCGACCCCGATTACAATGTCCGGGTAGCCCAGAAGAGCAAGTTCGCCTCCTTCGACCCGGGTCAGGACCTTCTCCGGTATACCCCCGATCAACTTGAGATCATCCTTGCGAATATCGATATCCTCTTCTCAAACAATCACGAGATGGACCGGATGTGCGATATGCTGGGGCTGGAGCGGGAGGCGCTTGTCGCATCGGTCCCGATGGTGGTCACGACCCGCGGGGCAGAGGGGAGCCTCCTCTGCATGGACGGCGAGGAGCACCATATTCCGGCCGTCAAGGTGAACGCCGTCGATCCCACCGGGGCCGGCGACGGCTATCGGGCCGGGTTCCTTGTGGCGTTTGCGAGGGGTTACGCGCCGCTCGACTGCTGCCGTGTGGGGGCGGTAGTATCATCCTTCGTCGTTGAGAAGGCCGGCACTCAGACGAACCTCCCGGACTGGGACAAAATGCTCGAACGGTATCGGAAGGTCTTTGGCGAGATCGGAGAAACATTTAACTGAGTTATGGGGTATGTTACACAGTTTGCCGGCGCAATCGTGCCGGCTCCTGCCCCCGGTATGAGAGCGGCAGCGGGGGGCGGCTGATGGACTCCGGCCCCGATGTGCGCGTCGAGGGGCTTACCCGATACATCTTCTCGGCCCCCTCCTGGCCGCGTTCACTTGCGCTCATCGTTGTGCTCGGCTTCATCATCGATGCCGCCACCTACCGGGCGGGGAACGAGTTCTTCCTGCTCGGCACCCTCGGCTTCTCGGTCCCGGCACTGATCGCATTCCTGCTGACAGTTCCGCTGGTGCAGGCATCCGGCCGACTGATAACCTGGAACCGCTCGGCTCTTCTTGCGCTGACCTGTACGGTTCTCTCGGTTATCCTGAGCCTCTCGCCGATTCTGGTGTTCGGTCGCGGCATCCTCCCCTCCCTCTACGCGGTCGCACTCGGCCTGACCTCCGGCCTCCGGCTGCTGGTCCTTGTTGCCGTGGCCGACTACCGGGTAGGCCGGATGGTTCCCCCTGCGTTTCTTCAGGGGGCTGCAGGGATAGCGGTAGGTGCCTGGCTCTTTGATCCAGGATTCGTCCCCTATGCCCTCCTCCTCCAGGTAGTCTTCGGTCTGATCTTCGTCTTCCTGATCTGGCTCATCGAGCGGCCGCTAAAGCGCGCTTTTCAGATCAGCGGGCTTAACTTCCTCAATACCTTCATCGCCCACCTGACCGACGGCTCAAAGAATATGGAGGACTTCTTCCGGGAGATCGGCGAGGAGGTCTATGTCCCGCAGGTCTCGCTCTTCTTCTCCCGGGAGTCGGGAAAGGACGTCCTTTTTACGGTCCCGAACGTCCACCCCGGCCCGATGGGCGACGTCGGCGGCGGCAACCTCCCCCGAATCCTCCATGACACGTTCCCCGAGGAGACGCTGGTCGCCCACGGTTGCGCCACGCACGACTTCAACCTGGTCTCGGAGAGCGAGATCACGAAGATCGCCCGCGCCGTTGATGCGTCCCGAAAGGATGTCACCTTCACCGGGACTGCGAGCCCCCCGGTCAGGGTCAGAGCGGGATCGGTATCGATCCTCTGCCAGCGGTTCGGGGATGCCCTCCTGATGGTGAGCACCCGCTCACCTGAGCGGACGGAGGATCTCGATTACTCGATAGGCCTTGCCATCATGGCCGAAGGGCGGTGCGCCTTCTCAGAGGTCGCTTTCGTGGACGCCCACAACTGTATGATCAGTGTGGAGTCCCCTGTCCTCCCGGCAACACGGGTCGCGACGGAGTACATCGCCGCAGCTCGAGAGGGGTTCCGGGTCGCAAAGGATATCCCCTGTGGGCCGCTCGCGGTTGGGGTCTCCCACGTCCGGGTCCCGTTCACCCGCGAGCAGGGGTTTGGGTCGCTCGGGGTGCAGGTGCTGGCGACCGAGGTCGGCGGGAGGCGGGCGGCCTATGTCCTGATCGACGGGAACAACATGGCCCCGGGTGTTCGGGAGCGCCTGCTCTCCGTGGCGCTCGCCCACGTCGATGAGGCCGAGATCATGACCACCGATACCCACACGGTGAACACCGTCAGCGGCAAGAACCCGGTCGGCTACAGGGTGCCGGTGGAGGAGATCGTCCCATATGTGGAGAGAGCGGTCACCGAAGCGGTCGCCGATCTTGCGGCCGCCCGAGTCGGGGCGGCGACGGCCTCGTGCGAGGGGATCGTCGTCTTTGGGTCGCAGCGGGTCTCGCAGCTTGCAAGCACCGTGAATGCAATGCTTGCGTTCATCGCACCCATTAGTTTCATGATCCTCGTCCTTGCGTTTCTGCTCTCGGTCTTCCTCTACATCGCCCTCCAGTAGGGCGAAATCCCCGGCATTTTTCTCTCTATACGCCCAAACCTTCATCATGAGTTACCGGTTCGCTGGTCGGATGGGACGGATTCCTGAGTCGTTCCTCGACGAACTCTTCCGGGTCTCGGGAGCGCCCGGGGTGATAACGTTTGCCGGCGGTCTGCCGGCCTCGGCCTACATCGATGTTGCCGGGATCCGGGAGGCGGCCTGTGAGGTCTTTGATGAGATGGGCAGCAAAGCCCTGCAGTACACGACGACGGATGGCTACCTGCCGCTCCGGGAGTTCATCGCCGACCGCTATCGGCAGCGACTTGGTCTTCCGGCGAGACCAGAGGAGATCCAGATCGTGAACGGCTCACAGCAGTGCCTGGATCTCGTCGCAAAGATCTTCCTTGACCCGGGCGACGCCGTCGGGATGGAGCGGCCCGGCTATCTCGGGGCGATCGAGGCCTTCTCTCTCTACGAACCGGTGTTCCACGCAGTCCCGCTCGAGGAGGATGGGCCGGACCTTGCGGCGTTTGCATCGCTCGTCCGGGACTATGCGCCGAAGTTCTTCTACGGTATCCCTAACTCTCAGAACCCCTCGGGGAGGACGTATTCGCAGGATAAACGCCGCGGTATCGCGGAGATCCTGGATGGGACGGATACGGTCTTCTACGAGGACGACGCTTTCGGGGAACTCTTCTTCGACGGGAGGCCGCGGCTGCCGGTGAAGCGTTATCTGCCGGAACAGACGGTGATGACCGGGTCGTTTTCCAAGATCGTCGCCCCCGGGATGCGGATAGGCTGGATCTATGCGCCGGAGCCGATCCTTCAGGAATTCAACGTTGCAAAACAGGCGGCCGACCTTCACTCGAACTTCCTCTCCCAGGTGATCCTCCACCGCTATCTCGTGACACACGATCTCGACGCCCATGTCCGCCGCGTTGCGGCGGTCTACGGGGAGCGCTGCCGGCTGGTCTGCGACCTCCTCGACGACCTGATGCCGCCGGGGATGACCCACACCACGCCTGAGGGCGGGATGTTCATGACCGCGACCCTGCCGGACGGTCTCTCGTCGATGGAGGTCTTCTACGAGGGAATCAAGGAGGGCGTCGCGGTCCTTCCCGGGGTGCCGTTCTACGTCGACGGCGGGGGAGAGGATACGATCCGGCTGAACTTCTCGGCGGCGTGTGAGGAGGAGATCGTCGAGGGGATGCACCGGCTGGCGAGGGTGGTCCGGAGGCTGGAATGAGAAACTGCGCGAAGCCGGGCGCGCGAGGGATACCGCGTCATCGGGCGAAGATGCCTGATTGTAGCCTCTAAGAGGGCCGAGCCGCTTCGGGACGCGTCTCCAATCATCCGTGCTCGGCCTTCAGATCACCTCCGGCTCCGGGGTTATGGCGGGGGAGGTTGCCGGACTTGATCTTCGCCAGAGACCCCGCCGGGCGTCGGACTTAATACCTTCGGTTGACAATAGGTACAGGATCCTTTGAGCGAGGGTAGCTAAGCCTGGCCAAAGGCGCCGGACTTAAGATCCGGTCCCGAAGGGGTCCGTGGGTTCGAATCCCACCCCTCGCATCCCGTAAATGGGCTATGGTTATTTGAACAAAATTTGTTACCCCTCCACCATTGAAACCAATCCATGCATGGGGCACTATCCTACTATTGTGGTCACCCGTCCATCTAAAGAGTACACGGCTCTGTTGTTCCGTTCTAACGGATTGTAGAGGGGTTGTATTCTTGAGGTCATCACGAAATCCTCTGAGAAAGGTGATTTCCCCCGTTCCCTCCCCCTGATCGCGGATGGTGGCTGAAAACTGTGAACCGTCGTGAGTCACGATCATTTCCGGGATAAGGTCTTCACTTGTTATGATTCCTCCAGGAGGAAGTGAGCCTGCCCTCTTGTATTGGAAGTATAACGAAAACCCGCCCTTGTCAACATGGGGGTTCAACAGGGCCAAAAATTGACAGTTCATCGTTCGCAAGGAATATCAATTCCGGATTCGGCTCGCCTATCGCCTGCGAAACCTATTTATAATGAACAGTTACCTGGGGTCTGCCTACCAGGAGGATCTTCTGTCTTAAGCATCAAAGGTCTGTTTGGGATAAGAGGGGCTTCTCATCGGAGGCGGACAAGAGACCTTCCAGCGCCATTGGCTGACTGTCCCGGCACTGGAGCCGGATGAAATAATGCAACCAGGACGGTGAGTACGATGCCTACTATCAGGATGAAAGATAACACCCAGATTTACTATAAGGATTGGGGAAGCGGACAGCCGGTGGTCTTCAGTCATGGCTGGCCGCTGAGTTCGGATGCCTGGGAGGACCAGATGTTCTTCCTGGCAGAACATGGATATCGTTGCATTGCCCATGATCGCCGCGGTCATGGACGATCTGACCAGCCCTGGAACGGGAACGACATGGACACCTACGCGGATGACCTCGCGACCCTGGTCGAAGCGCTCGATCTTGGGGATGCGATCCACGTCGGCCATTCCACAGGGGGTGGCGAAGTCGCCCGTTACATCGGTCGCCACGGCACGGATCGTGTGGCGAAAGTGGTGTTGATCGACGCGGTGCCGCCTTTTCTGCTGAAAACGGCTGCCAATCCCGGCGGGATACCACGAGAGACCTTCGATGAGATCCGCGCTGCCGTCCTCGCCGACCGTTCGCAGTTCTTCAAGGACTTCAGTTCCCCGTTTTATGGTGCCAATCGGCCGGGTTCCAGAGTCTCGCAGGGTCTTCGTGACACGTTCTGGCTTCAGAGCATGATGGCCGGACATAATGCCGTGTACGAATGCATCAAGGCCTTCTCCGAGACCGATTTTACGGAAGACCTCAAAAAGTTCGATGTCCCGACCCTCATTATCCACGGCGAAGACGATCAGATAGTACCCATCGGAGTCTCTGCAATGCTTTCATCCAAGATAATCAGAGGTGCCATCCTCAAAGTATACCCGGGCGCTCCGCACGGCATCTGTTCAACCCACAAAGACCAGATCAATGCGGATCTGCTCGCATTCATCAAGGGCGAGGCGGTCCCTGATACATCCATGGAGTCCGGGATGAAACCGGCCGCAGGGGCGAGATAGAATCATTCAATTTTTGACTCCCTGCTGATTGATATGGTTATACTTGAACGAAAGGCGGTGAACGTTTCAGATGCCTGTGCCCGCTGATCTCCTCGCGACTCTAGATACCTATGGGAATTACGGCACGCCTCATTGCTCCAATCCCTCTATCCCATGTTTGCTCAGCGTAAACGGTTTCCCGCCCTTGGTGTTCCGCTTCATAAGCGGAGCGTTCCCTTTGAGAACCCCGTCCTTTCTCACTCAGTATACGGAATCGCAAGTATCTTCCGGCGCATCTCGCGGAGTCCTGGCAGTCGATCTCGTGGGACGGCGTTGCAAAGTCAAGCTCCCGCTTCTTCCCGGTGAGGGTGGTGCGCCAGTTCTCTGGTCTTGAGGAATATGACATAACACCATGCAGATTCCGTCCCCTGGTACTCGGCTGCCTTGTTGAACCAGCGGTTCATTCCCTCGGTAACTCTACGCGCGCCGGCCGCGACAAGAAGGGCAATGCATATTTCTTCCCGGATGTCTCGGTGAACATTGACTGCCGGTTTGACGACGAGGGCATCGGCCGGTACAGGAGAAGAGGGCACGTCGCAGTGATTCGGATATGATAAATCGTTTGGGTAAGTTGTGTGGAGCGTCAAGACTGTAAGTCTTCTGGAATCGTGATATACCTCAAAGGGTGCCTCCCAATCTGGAGGTTGAAAGAAGATCGTTGTGTTCAAGACTCCATGCAGACCACTAACGGGTTTTTGGGCAGTTGGTATACATGCTGCGGCCCCTCCGGTGGTCCAAGAGTAAAGTATATCTACTCCATTAGATGAGGGGGTTCAGGATGTGGTCATAGAGGATGCTGCCAGATGGGATAGGGTGAGACCCTTTTGATGTGGCCTCGTTTGATGTGGGGGCAATATCTGCTAACTAGGGTCTGGAGGGCAGATGAATTGGAAGGGGGTAAAGTTCCTTCTGGGGTTACTCCCCATGCTGATTGCGGCCTATTTTCGGGGCTTGGAGTATGCCTCCAGCCGTATTGTCAAATGGTTCTGCCAAAAAATATACACATTACTTAATTGGCGCTTTTTAACCCTTCTTTTAATCGTAACAATTGCCCTGTTCTTCCATTACCTGATATTTAGTTTAAATTTAGTTTCGGTAGCCGATATCCTCGCGGGAAATCTGGTCTGGATGCCTTCTGGCGTACTTGTATGGATTCGAGATTTTACCCCGATTACGCTCCTTGAATTATGCGGGATCATTTTACTTGCTTACCTGCTCGTTGAATTCATCCGCTATGCGAGAACCGCTTCGACGAACGTGGCCATTGATGAGTTCAAGGATTTCCGCAAGAGAGCTCCTGGGCGTAATCCGAAGGGGTCCCCTCCTCTTGCCGAGGATCTCAATGACAGGCTGGTAGTTGAACTGGACCGGATCTGCACCCTATACCATAACATAGCGGAATCAATGTACTCAGTGTCTGGTTCGCCCGGTATGCGACCCCAGCCTCCTCGAATTATAGTCGAAACGCCGGATAATATGCAGACTGCATCTCAAGTCAGCCAATCGCTGACCGTGGGGCCGGTCAACATTCCTATGGGCCTGATCCGGGGGATCATATCGTCGTTTATGAAAGGTGTACGGGTAGTTGGGTTTCTTTTTGAGGAGGACAACCGATTGCAACTGGTCGTCCACAAGATCGGCCCAAAAGAGCAACTCAGTTGGACCGTTACGGGCCCGGAAAAGGCTGGAAATGCTACTCTTCCGGCTGCCCCGGTTCTTGACAGCATGATTCAGGAATTGGCATGTAAAATGTTCGCATCTATGGAATTGAAAGGCTCCCACGAGTGGAAGGCAGTCCGGAGTTTTAATCAAGGTCTTGAAGAATACCTCCACAGTAAAACGAAGCCGCACTATCGTGTTGTTGGGTTAAGGCGAGCCGAAAAAAAGTTTATTGAGGCTCTTTCCGAGGATAAAAGGTACCATAAGGCGTATTATAATCTTGGGGTTATCTACTACGAGCAGAAGAAATGGCAGGCGGCTGAGAGGGCTTTTATCTCAAGCCTCCAAGCAAATCCGAATGATGAGAACTCATATTATGCCTTGGCACTGAACTACTTTCAGGAGGCATATGAGGTTCTCTCGAAGGGAGAGATCAACAAAGAAAATGGCCTTGGTAAGGAACAACTTCGAAGCGTCTATTGTGATTTATGCCGCGTAATCGAACTCTGCGATGTCTGTTTGTCGCTCCAGTGGCCTAACCCGGAAGCCTATGAGTTGAAAGGGTTCGCATATCGTCTTAGATGTTGTATCACCGATAAGTGCTTGGACTTAGATCGAGGCTGTTCCTTGGATACAGTTCTGACCGAGAGGTGTGGTGTCGACGATCTGGAGAATGCGATACGATATCGCCGTACTGCGGTGCAACAGTCCTGGGGGTGTTTACGCAAGCGTTTCATAAAAGCCTCTCTGCTGCCCAGTCAGGATAGGTCTGCCAGGGAGTTCGAGGTGACTAAAGATCTGACGTACAAATGTCTGAATAACTTTGCGTATACGCTTCAACAGAAATGTATCGAGATAAAGACCCATTCACAATTAGGAAATCTTGGAAGGGTAAATGACCTGACTTGGATAGATCATCTATCTTTCTGGTTGCTATCCCATATTCTGATAAGGATGTATCGGCAGGCCTTGGATCTGAAACCTTCAAAAGCAAATCCTCATCTTGGTATAGGGGTTGTATATCTCACCGCGGATCGTCCAGATATCGCAGCCAGGTATTTTAGGAATGCAGTATCGATTGATTGCACTCTTACGTCTGCCTGGGTATATCTTGCTCTGGCGTATAGCAAGTTGCTCGATGATATCGATAACGCCCAAAAGAGCGGCTCGGAAGGTCGTGTGAAATGCTCCGGTTTGAACGGTTGTACATCTGATAGAGAGAATATCTCTCAGAGTAAACGGAATGAGCAGAAACAGGATTTCCTTGACAAACGTAATTACGCGCTCAAGCAGATCTTGAATTATATTGAGGTCGAAAAACCATTTCATCTGTATCGAATCATTGAGGATCATAAGGACTGTAAAGAACGTCCAGAAAGCCAGAGATGCTGGGAGGTTATCTGGTTAGTTGATAAAGCACTTAAGTTTCTGGAATATGCCAGAGCACTTGATGCATCTAACGAATTCGTTCTCCCTTCACTCGATTTTATGCGAGATGAGTCAGGTGAGGAGCCAAATGTGGATTCAAACCTCAAATCAATCTTTGAAAATTGGCTGATGGGAGAGTGGTATCGTATACACGGGGTTTTCTTACTAAAGTGCGGTAAGCCGGTTCTTGTCGAACAGATGTTTCAAAAGTCTCTTGACATGTTGAAGTCGACGTATCCTGAGAGAGTTCGAAAGAATTCCATCCATGCGTCTCTGTCTCATGCCCAGATCCGGCAGAAGGACTATCTTAAAGCGATTACTGCCGCAGATAATGGTTTATCGCTCGATCCGAGGTGCTTCTATGCTCATCTGCGCAGAGGACAGGGGTTTTACGGTATCAACGATCTCGACCGGTGTGTTGAAGAGTACTACTTTGCACTTCAGTGCGATCCGGAACAACCTGAAGTTTATTTTCGCATAGGCCAGGTAAACCTGCTGCGTGCACAGCGTTCTCACGACCCTAACGAAAAGCGGGAACTTCTATCGGAGGCATTTAAGTACTTCAAAATGGCTCTGGATTTCCATGAGAGCGGCGATAGAGATTATGCAAAAATGCACTACTGGCTTGGAAAGTCTTCCTTGATCATGGGCTCTTACAACGAAGCGCGAACATTCTTCGAAACAGCAGAAGCGGTCTTCAAAACCGTAGATCCAGCCGATATTGCTTCAATTAAAACCACATTTCACCTCGGTGAAGCGCATCTTGGTATGGGAATGTTTGCGAGCAGTTCGTTCCATTTTAAGCGCGTACATCACAGTTTGGAGAAATTCCTCTGTCTTGATGACTCCCTCTACGGAAATTCCCTCCTGCCGGAAGTTGAGGATTTCCTGGAGGATGGCATATGCACCTGCGCTCTTAGGGCTCTTTGTCATATTCGATGTGCGATCATGACTGAATTGTGCAAATCAGATGGCATAGGGGCTGCACAAAGGCACCTCGACGCCGCTGAACCGTTAATACAAAAGATCTCAAACCCAACAGCATCGCACGAGGTACGATCGGAATACCTGTGTGCAAAAGGTTGGTTGCTGCTGAAAGGGGGAGAGTATTCCGAAGCTATCGAGGCGTTTCAACAGGCTCATATATGGAAATCCATGGCGCAAAGTTATTGGTATATGGCCCGTGCCTATTATGAACGGGGAATGCGGTTGCATAATCCTCAACTTCGGAAAGAGCAGTTCCTTCTGGCGAGTGAGTGTTGTGACTACGTGAAAGCCCTTGATTTCACTGGTCGTTATACGGTTAGGGCGGAGCAGATGCTCTCCAAGTTGAAATGCTCTTTAGGTCAAACATAACTGATAGTAGGATTACTTGAACTGCAACAATGACTCCAATACGAGCAACTTTTGTTAATCCGTACCCGTTTAGAGAGACAATCCGAAACACCCAGTGTGCCGTATGGAGTAACCGGGGAATGTAAACAAGCGGCTGGGGTGAAAGTTGTCTCTTAGATATCTCGTCTCTCTTCGACCTCCAGCGACATTCTTGATTAGCGTCGTTAAACGAGTTACACAGCTGGGTTATCGTGGACCCCCTGCCACAGGACTCCGCAAGCACCTATCTATGGCCGTCCCAAGACACAGAGGGTCGAGCTCGCTACCTACTCATCCTGTTGGACGGGGCTTCAGTTCTTCTTCGCGGAAGTGATCGACTCTCCCCGAATTGCACGATCGATGTTCATCTCTGTATAGAGGTTCGAGACGTTCTCGGTGTTCCCGATATCGTGGGTCAAGATATCCGGTGATTACTTGTTTTTTCGACTCTGCTGGAACCCTCTTGTCGGGGATCGACCACATCTGAAGAGAAAGACCTACAAAACCGTTGCTCCTTGTGTTAATGATCAAACCAACAGCAGCCTTTATTTGAAAAGTACTGAGTTCCAGCCCACTCGTGGGTCACTATCCTGCCGTTGCGGTCACCATCCATCTAAAAAGCATGCCGCTCGGTCATTCCCGGGCTGACCTCAAAACCAAAAAAAAGAATTATTGAATCAGCGACCGCCCCAGCGCCTTTGCCTCTTCAATCTTCTCGGGATATTTCGCGAGGTCGTCGAGCTGGTAGCACTGGCCCTGCCAGATGAACCCTGCATCGACAAATCCCAGGAATGAGAAGACATTCTTCAGGTAATCGTTGAGCGGGTTTAAGACCTCGGGACCGACGCCCCCACAGGTAAACGCAGTCACGAACTTCTTGCCCTTCGGGAAGTCGGTGGTGAAATCCGGTTTTAAGTATGCGTAAAACCGGTCAATGAACGGGTAAGCCTGTGCGTTCAGCCGGAACCAGTAGACTGGGGAGCCGAAGACGACAGCATCGGCGTCGGCCAGCTTCTCGTAGAGCTCCCCCATATCATCCTGTATGACGCAGGGTTGCCCGGTTTTACAGGTGTTACATCCCTTGCAGGGCTGGATATCAAGGTCGCAAAGCCGTACCAGCTCAGTCGTCGCTCCGGCTTCCCGTGCGCCGGAAAGAATGTGCTCGACCAGCGTCTGGCTGTTCCCCCCTTTTCGAGGACTGGATGCAATGCCAATGACCTTCATGAGTACTACATTCTGTTTGGCGCAATTAATCCTTTTCTCCCTCTCGTATCGCCAAAGACCTGTACAATCCTCATTGTTTTCCGCATTGCCCCTCTCGGTTCGGGCAGTACAGCCAGGCCGTGCCGTGCGGGGGCTATCTCTTCATGTCAGGCCAGATCGGGCTCGACCCGGCAACCGGCACCCTCCTAGATACCGTCGAAGGTGAAGCGAGGCAGGCCATGGAGAACCCCTGGGCCGTGCTCCTCGAAGCAGGCCTCGACTTCTCGGACGCCGTGCAGACCAGGATCTACTTACCGGACCTCGCGAACTTTGAGACGGTCAACGCCGTCTACGCCGCGTACTTCGAGGAACCCTTCCCCGTTCGGTCGACGGTAGAGATCTCCGCTCTCCCACGAGGTGCTAGGGTCGAGATTGAGATGATCGCGAGGGTGCGATAACCGGCCTCGATTATGCCAACCCTGGCACTCCCAACCCGGGAATGCCGATCCCCAAGGTCATGGCCGTGTTTTCATGGGTAATGACTGCCCGATATCGTTGCCGGAGCATAATCCGTTTTTGAATAAAATCACCTTTTTTAACTGGTTGTAAATCAATAATCCAAACTAATTGGGCGCTTCACATACGAAATATTTTTTATACTATACATCTCTTTTAATAAGGCAACTGTGCAGACCGTCACCAATCCCTATCGCATCCTCTACGTCGACGACGAGGAGGGACTTCTCGATATCGGCCGTTTCTACCTTGAACAGGCAGGCGGCATCACCGTCGATGTCACCGCAAGCCCGCACGAGGCACTCCACATGATCCTCTCCGGTCGCTACGACGCGGTCGTCTCGGATTACCAGATGCCGGAGATGAACGGCATCGAACTCTTAAAGCGGGTCCGGGAGGCGGGGTCCCGGGTGCCCTTCATCATCTTCACCGGGAAGGGGCGCGAGGAGGTGGTGATCGAGGCGCTGAACAGCGGCGCTGACTTCTATATCCAGAAGGGCGGTAATCCGGGGGCGCAGTTCGCGGAACTCGCAAACGCTGTTCGGCAGCTGGCTGGAAGGCAAAGGGCGGAGGCCGCAGTCCGCAAGGGCGAAGAGATGCTGCATAAGGCGCAGAAACTTGCCCATCTCGGCAGCTGGGAGTTCGACCACGAGTCCCGACGTCTGATCTGGTCGGACGAGGTCTACCGCATCTTTGGTCTCGATCCCGGAAAACCGCCGACCTATGAGGAGTTCCTCGCAATGGTCCACCCGGACGATCGGGCCGCGGTCGATGCTGCTTATTCTACCTCGGTCGCGGAGGCGAAGGCCGGCTACGAGGTCAAGCATCGGATCATCCGCAAGGACACCGGGGAGGTCCGGTATCTCGTTGAACGGTGCGAACACCAGCGGGACGAATCCGGCCAGATCGTCCGCTCCGTTGGGATGGTGCACGACATCACGGAACTCAAACTCGCCGAACTCGAGCTGCGGTCCCAGCACGAGAAACTCCAGGTGGCATACGAGCAGCTCGCCGTCGTCGAGAAGGAACTCCGGTCAAGCTTCGACGACCTCGCCGAGAGTCAGCGCCAGCTCCAGGCAAGCGAAGAACGCTACCGGCGGATCTCCGAGAGCATCTCTGACGTCGTATATTCCTGTGTCCTCAAGCATTCGGGCAATTACAGGTTCGACTGGGTTGCCGGAGCGGTGCACGAGATCACCGGGTATACCGAGGACGAGATCCTCGCGATGCGGTGCTGGAGGAAGATCATCCACCCGGATGATATGCCAATCTTTGAGCGCGAGACTCTCCGGCTCCCCCCGGGAACGTCGTCGCTCTTTGAGATCCGAATTGTCCGCCGGGATAGTCGGGTCCGGTGGCTCCGTGTCTCGGCCAACTGCACCGATACCGCGGACGGCGAGATACGGTTATACGGCGGGTGGCAGGATATCACGGACCAAAAGGAGGCCGAGGAGAGGTTGCGGAAGACCGCGGAGAAGATGGAGAGCATCTTCCGTGCCGCTCCCACTGGCATAGGTATGGCTGTGGACGGAGTCATGACGGAGGTTAACGGCCGACTCTGCGAGATCTTAGGTTACACCCGCGATGAACTCATCGGCCAGCACGTACAGTTGCTTTGCCCGGACGACACAGTGTATGAGTCTGCTTTGCAGCAGATGCATGCCCGGGTTGAGGTGACTGGGAAGTGTACGCTTGAGACCCGGTTCCGGCGCAAAGACGGCGCGATCATCGATGTGCTCCTCTCCATAACACCTCTCGACCCGATGCACTTCTCCTGGGGCGTGACGTTCACCGTCCAGGATATCACGGAACGTAAAGCGATGGAGAGGGAGATCGAATATCATGCCAGGGAACTTGCCCGGCAGACGAACAGCCTCGCCATCGCGAATAGGAAACTCAATCTGATGAGCAGCATCACCCGGCACGATATCCTGAACCAGCTGACGATCCTTCTCGGCAATCTCTGGATTGCGGAGGAGACCGGGGCAGGACAGAACATCTCGGAGTATCTTGCCCGGGTGAAGGGCGCCGCCGGCCGGATACACCGCCAGATCGAGTTCACCAGGGACTACACGGATCTCGGCGTCCGGTCGCCGGAGTGGCAGCGTGTTTCGGATCTGATCCGGTCGGCAGTGCACCAGGATTTGCCGGTTGACGATGAAACTCGTGACCTGGTCATCTACGCGGATCCGATGCTTGAGACGGTCTTTGCCAACCTGATGGACAACACGCTCCGGCACGGTGAGTCGGCGACCGGGGTCCGCGTCCGGTATCGCCTGGAGGAGAACGGGGACCTCACCCTCATCTGGGAGGACGACGGCGTAGGTATTCCTGTCGAGGAGAAGGAGCGGATCTTCCAGCGGGGCGTCGGGAAGAACACGGGTCTTGGCCTCTTCCTGATCCGGGAAATCCTCGCGATCACCGGGATCAACATCGCTGAGACGGGTGAGCCCGGGAAAGGAGCACGGTTTGAGATGCTCGTGCCCCGCGGGGCATACAAGATCCTGGGGTGAAACCCTCGCGTACCTCCCCTGACCAGATATCTCCTGTGGTATCCCGGCGGCGCGCGGCGTTCACCAGACTGCATGAGTGGACGGCGACGGCCTTATCTTTGTACCGTTTCGCTAACCGTTACATCCTCCCCTCGACAACCCGATCCCTACATTCATCTCCTGCCGGTTCGACATTTTAGCATGAATCGTTCTCAGATCCCACTCATCGTCGTCCTCGTGGTCTTCGCTCTGGTCCTGGCGTGCGGCTGCATGGGCCAGGAGACCGTGGTCTCTGGGGAGGAGGCGGCAGCGGTGCTCGCCTATGCCGACCCGGTCGCCGACAACCTCATGCAGGGCTTCAATGAGCATAACTACACGAAGTACTCCCGTGACTTCGGCCCGGAGATGCGGCAGGCTCTCAATGAAGCCGCGTTTGAAGAGAACCGCGAGTTCGTAACGTCCCGGATTGGGCTCTATGAGTCCCGGAGCGATCCCGTTGTCACGGAGACCGGCGAGTTCGTCGCCGTGACTTACCGGGCGAAGTTCGAGCAGGAGGACGGTGTGGCGCTCAGGTTTGTCTTCAAGAAGGATGATCCGTCGCACCAGCTCCAGGGGCTCTGGTTCACCTCGCCGATGCTGCGCAGTTAAAGCGCTCCATCAGAATTAAAAATGAACCCCGGGGAGGTTTTCCCCCGGTTCTTCTTCCACCATCCCGCATCAGGCGGGCACCTGCTCCATCTTCTCCCGGTCCCAGTGGCGGTGCCGGGCGATGGCCGTCTTGAACTGCTCGACAAACGAGCTCACATTCCCCTGGCTCCCGCAGGTCACGACCCCCATCTCGGAGACGGCTTCTCCTCCGGCACTGGCATCGACGAAGGCCACCCCCTTGATACCGGAGGCCTTCAGGAGTTCGATCCCCTCTCCTATCGCCCCGATCGGCTTGCAGTGCTTGAAGGCCTCGTTGACGAAGTGGATCGCGTAGCCCTGGTTCTTCAGGGTCTCCGCGTGCCTCCCGCCCGGGACGTACACGGCGTCGTACACGACCGATGCGGTGGTGACGTAGCTCTTGTCCACCTCCATCTCCTTGCCGTCGGCGGACCTGACCGTGCCGAGGAACTGCGAGACGATCTGCGGGTGAGCCCCCGCATCTTTCAACGCCTTCTTGACCTGCATCACCTCGTCGTGGTTGTAGCCCTCCATCGCGAGGATCGCAATCTTGCGGCTCTTGATGGTGTCCATGACGGTCCTCTCCTGGCTGAGGTTCGGGGACTTCTTTGTGCCGGAGGACGCGCCCTTCTCCGCCGGGGGCGGCACCCCGATCCCTTCGGCGATCCGTATCGCAAGATCGCCGTCGACGTTGTTTATGAGGTCGACCACCCTCTTCCTGACCCCGAAGTCCGAGACCTTCCCGAGTTCGAAGTGGAAGGCCTTGATGATATGCTCCTTCTCTGCATCCGACATGCTGTTCCAGAAGAGCTTCGCCTGGCTGAAGTGGTCGTTGAACTTCTCGCTCCGTGCACGGATCTTCTTCGCGTCGATCTTCTCCTGGTGGTGGGCGTAGCCGCCCTCCTCAACCCGGGCCGGCCGGGGCTTGTTATCGCCGAGCGAGTTTGGGAAGTAACTCGCAGCGCCCTTATCGATCGTCATCCGGTGGTAGCCCTCCCGCTGGTTGTTCGCGACCGGTGCGAGCGGCCGGTTGATCGGGATCTCGTGGAAGTTCGGGCCGCCGAGGCGTATCAGCTGGGTGTCCAGGTACGAGAAGAGCCGGCCCTGGAGGAGCGGGTCGTTTGAGAAGTCGATCCCCGGCACGACGTTCGCCGGGCAGAAGGCGACCTGCTCGGTCTCGGCGAAGAAGTTGTCCGGATTTCTGTTTAAGACCATCTTCCCGATCCACCGGATCGGCACCTCCTCCTCGGGCCAGATCTTCGTCGCGTCAAGGATATCGAAGTCGAAGTTGTGCTCGTCTTCCTCCTCGATCATCTGGACCCCTAACTCGTACTCCGGGTAGTCCCCCATCTCGATCGCCTCCCAGAGGTCGCGGCGGTTGAAGTCCGGGTCCATTCCGGCCAGTTTCTGCGCCTCGTCCCAGACGAGCGAGTGGATGCCGAGGAGCGGCCGCCAGTGGAACTTGACGAACCGCGCCTTTCCTTTGGCGTTGATGAACCGGAAGGTATTGACCCCGAAGCCCTGCATCATCCGGTAACTCCGCGGGAGCGCACGGTCCGAGAGGACCCACATGATCATGTGCGTGATCTCGGGGAGATTCCCGACGAAGTCCCAGAACGTGTCGTGGGCGGCGGAGGCCTGCGGCATCTGGTGGTGCTGCTCCGGCTTGATGGCGTGGACGAGGTCGGGGAACTTGATGGCGTCAACGATGAAGAAGATCGGCATGTTGTTGCCGACGAGGTCGTAGTTCCCTTCCTCGGTGTAGAACTTCGTCGCAAACCCCCGGACGTCCCGGACCGTGTCTGCCGACCCCCGGAACCCGACGACGGTCGAGAATCGCACGAAGACCGGCGTCTTCTTCTCCGGATCCTGGAGAAACGCTGCCTTCGTATACTCGGTCATCGGCTCGTAGACCTGGAAGTAGCCGTGGGCGCCCGAACCCCGGGCGTGGACGACCCGCTCGGGGATCCGCTCGTGATCAAAATGCGTCAACTTCTCGCGGAAGTGAAAGTCTTCGAGGAGCGTCGGCCCCCGCTCCCCCGCCTTTAACGCATCATCGGTGTGGCTCACCCGGACACCCTGGTTCGTTGTCAGGTACTCGCGTTCCGGGTCGTGACGGAATTCGTCGAGTTGCTCCTGCTTGCTCTTCTCATCCACTTTTCTCCTCTGATCCATACTCCCTCACCTGCAACTCTCGCGCCCAGGCCGGTCGTGCTCCGCTGCTCCTCCCGGGGGCGTGCCCCCACATCCCGGCCAGCCGTCATAAAAGTAACTGCGTGCCGGAGGCTGGCGTGCTGTGCGGTTGTTCTTACCCGGATCCCGCCAGAGATCGGTCGTGCAGGTGGAGGCTCTGCGCCCCTCAGGTGCTCCTCGTTATCGGGTTCATCGAGCGCGATGGTCCGGTTCCCTGGATGTATCGGGTTTCGCGTCGCAACGATCGAGTCCAAGGGCTGAGTTCTCCATCATCGTTGCCCGAAAGGGCTGCCGGGACCCCTGAGTCTAACCGACGGATGCACGACGACCTCAATTAATATACTATACTGCCATCACTGCCTGGCTGAAGGGAGGCAGGAAGAATGAAAGGCCTGGCTATGCTGAAGATCGGGGAGATCGGATGGATCGAGAAAGAGCGGCCCGCCTGCGGTCCGCGGGACGCTATCGTCAGACCGCTGGCGCTCGCGCCCTGCACGTCCGACGTCCACACCGTCTGGGAGGGGGCGATCGGCGAGCGGCGCAACCTCATCCTGGGGCACGAAGCGCTCGGGATCGTCGACGAAGTGGGGGATGAGGTCAAAGACTTCAAACCCGGCGACCGGGTCATCGTCCCGGCGATCACCCCCGACTGGGAGACGGAAGCAGCACAGCGCGGATTCCCGTCGCAGACCGGCGGCCCGCTTGGAGGCTGGAAGTTCTCGAATACCAAGGACGGTGTATTCGCCGAGTACTTCCACGTGAACCTGGCTGACTACAACCTCGCGCACCTCCCGGAGGGGATGTCCCTTGAGGCCGGGGTCATGCTCCCGGACATGCTTAGCACCGGGTTCATGGGCGCGGAGAATGCCAGGATCGGGTTCGGCTCCACGGTGGCCGTCCTCGGCATCGGGCCAGTCGGCCTCTCCGCCGTCGCCGGAGCGAGGCTTCGGGGAGCGGGGAGGATCTTTGCCGTCGGCACGAGGCCCGCCGCTGTTAAGGTGGCGAAGGAGTACGGCGCGACGGATATCATCAGTTACAGGGAGGGAAGCACCGTCGACCAGATCCTCGATAAGACCGGCGGTGCGGGCGTCGACGCCGTGATCGTCGCCGGCGGCGGGCCGGAGGTCATGATGGACGCAATCAACGTGGCAAAACCCGGTTCGGTCATCTCGAACATCAACTACTTCGGTTCGGGCATCGGCGACCAGGACATCATACCCCTCCCGCGGGTCGGCTGGGGGTACGGCATGGCCGACAAGAACATCGTAACAGGGCTCTGCCCCGGTGGACGGGTGAGGATGGAGCGGCTGGCCGACGTCGTGATGTGCGGGCGGATGGACCCCTCGCTCATGGCGACGCACGTCTTCAAGGGTTTCGACAGACTAAAAGATGCCCTTCTCCTGATGAAGGAGAAGCCGAGAGACCTGATCAAGCCGGTCGTCATCGTGGAGGAATAGAGGCCCGGGGCACTCTCTTTTTGAGGCCCTACGTCTGGATAGCCGGCTTTTCAAAGCAGAGGAAGCGGTGTCGGCACCAGAAGAAATCCCGCTCGGGCAGGATCTGCATCAGCCCTGTTGTCAGCCCCTCGGTCGCAAGGCTCACGGAGACGAAGAGCGGTGCCATGGGCGACAGGAGGTCCGGCAGGTCTCGGCGTCGTGCGGCGTTGCGGGCGGCGAAATAAAACCAGTAGAGGGGCGATGCGCTTGAGATCGCGTTCTCCTTCATTGTCATACCACACTCCTCGAAGAGCGATTGATACTGCTCCCATCTCCGGTATACCCTCGGTGCGCTGGACTCATCATCGTGTGTCTTGAATACCGGTTCTCCCCTTGTGGTTAACTCAATGAGCGTGACATAGCCGCCCGGCCGGATCACGCGGCAGATCTCTTGAACAGTGCGTGTCAGTTCATCGCCGTCGGTGATATACCGCAAGACCCAGACGACATTAACCAGGTCGAACATACCGTCCCTGAAGGGAAGCGGAAGGTCATCGATGACGTGGTGTTCGACGTTGCGGATGCCTGCTTCGTCCGCTGCCTGCCGTGCCACTTCCACCATCTTCGGTGAGATGTCCACACCGACAACATGGTGGACCTGCTGGGCGAACCAGAGCGTCCACCGGCCAACTCCGCACCCATAATCGAGTACCGTAAAGTGTGGCTCTATCTGGACTGCTTTTGAAATGAGACGTTTCTGGCTGCTATCGATGTAGACATTATTCAGGTCTTCGTCATCAATCACAGCTCTAAGCGGGTGACGATGATGCCGTGTAATTTCCTCGTCCCAGGCATCGCGTTGACGGGCTAAATTCTGCATGACCACACCGTTTGCCTCGTTCCAGAGTTTATATGAGTATTTAATGTTTTCACTACCACAGCGCCCCGATCGCTACCGAGGTATCACCGCGGTCTCTCCGCTGGAGAGGATCATCGGTATACGCCCTCGCCTGTTATGAGGATCCCCCTCACAGGATAGGTGCCGTTAAACGGGCCCCTGAACTCGTGGCTCCCCCGCTCAAAGTATGTGTTCGCCACCCCATGACCCACCAGTCGTTCCTCCCGTGAAACTCCAATGAGAAGATGGTGAGGAGATTCTCTTCGGCCGCATTAAACGACAGGATGAACGGCACCTCGATGATATTCCCGGAGGCTCCGGGAGTTCCGGCTCGCTCTGCCCCGGCGAACGGGTGAGCATGGGGACCCCGCCGACGCCCCCGATCCGTACCGATACGTTGCTCCTGTCGAAGTTGCTGAAACTTGCGAGGGAGAGGTCGATGGGAGTGACGTTTCTCCCGGTCTTTGGGTCGTAGCGAGACGGGATGGGGATGAGGAGGACCACATCCGTGAGGGGTCCGGTCGTCGAGACCTTCTGTTCGTAGTTGTACGATGACTGGAAACTCTCTGCCGCGGACCGGTTCAGGGACCCCATGATCTGCACTATGAACCCGAACAGGAGTGCAGCGAGGATAACTCCCACGACAAATACCGCCTTTTGGCGTCTTTGATAGACTCGCCATCGCCTATCCGGGTGTCGGGGCGTTGCCGGTGTTATGTCCTTCGATTCTCTCCCGGCCCTACCTCACCCGGAGGACGATGCTGCCACCCCACATTATATATGGCATGACCGGTGTCGTGACCCCGTAGAGGAGGTTATCCTATGCCGTACATCACCGTCGGTAAAGAAAACTCAGGCCCTATCGACCTCTACTACGAGGACCATGGTTCGGGCAAACCTGTCGTCCTGATCCACGGCTGGCCGCTCTCGAGCAAGTCCTGGGAAAAGCAGGTGCCGGTGCTGGTTGATGCGGGCTACCGCGTCATCGCCTACGACCGCAGGGGGTTCGGCAACTCCGCCAAACCGACCTTCGGCTATGACTACGACACCCTGGCCGAAGACCTGCACAGACTCATGACGGAACTCGATCTTGATGACGCAACGCTCGTCGGATTCTCGATGGGCGGCGGCGAGGTCGCCCGTTACCTAGGGACATACGGGAGCGACCGCGTGGAGAAAGCCGTCTTCATATCCGCGATCCCGCCGTTCCTCTTGAAGACGGCCGATAACCCCGAGGGCATCGAGGGCAGCGTCTTTGACGGGCTCATGGAGAGCATCGCCGCCGACCGTCCGGCCTTCCTCTCCAGGTTCTTTTCGGACTTTTACAACGTCGACGTCTTTATGGGCGACCGCGTGAGCGACGAGGTCGTCCGCCTCAGCTGGAACATCGCGGCCACCGCTTCCCCTGTGGGCACGCTCGACTGCGTCTCTGGGTGGCTGACCGACTTCCGTAGCGATCTTGAGAGTATCGACGTCCCGGCCCTCGTGATCCACGGCGACGCCGACCGGATCGTCCCCTTCCTCGCCTCGGGCAAGCGGATCCCGGGGCTCGTCAAAGAGAGCCGTCTTGTGGTGATCGAGGGCGGGCCGCACGGGATCACCTGGACACACCCCGAGGTGGTCAACCGCGAGCTGCTGGACTTCCTCGAGCAGCGGGTCGAGCCGTTGCAGCCGGTTACCGGGCTCTCCTGAAGGGGCGGGAGCCCCTCACTCGACCGGGATCAGGCCGGGGTTCGTCCCGGTGATGCACCGCCCGCCCCCACGGGTGACGACGAAGGTGTTCTCTACCCCGACCATCCCGACACCCCTAATTCCTTTCTTGGGTTCGAGGGCGATGACCATCCCCTCTTCGAGCGGCTCATGAAAGCCGCGGGCGATGACCGGCATCTCGTCCACGACGAGACCGATGCCGTGGCCCAGGAACTGCACCCGCCGCTCCCCATAGCCCATGAAGTTCTCGAGGAACGCGGGTTCGAGGCTGCCGATGATCGTATCGTAGATCTCTTCCGGGGTAATCCCGGGCCGAAGCATCGCGGCCGCCTCGTTCTGGATCTCCACGCATCGGTGATGCGCCTCGATTGCCTCGCGAGGCAGCGATCCGCGAAAGACGTACGTCATAGTCTTGTCGGTGTGGTAGCCCTGCACCCCGCACGCGCAGTCGAGGAAGACCAGATCTCCGGGCTTGAGTTTTCGCTCCCGGCTGCCGAGGACCGGGGCGCCGGGGGCCATCCCGCGGGAACCCCCCGGCCCATCGAAACTGGTCGGATAGATGGAGTTCTCCCCAAAGCCGAGCTGCCCAAGGACCATCTCCGTCCCGAACATACCAAACCGCGCAATCCCGTGATGCCCCTCCCGGACCAGGAGCGAGTAGACCTCCCCGCCGAGTTCGGCCTCGCTCAATCCTTCCGCAAGCATCGCGGGAACGCAGTCCTCGAGGACGCGCCGGTGGATCTTCCCCGCTTGCTCCATGATCGCAAGTTCATAGGCGCTCTTCCTCGCCCGGACCGCTGCTGCCTGTGCATCGAGCGGTTTTACCTCATGGAAGGGGAAGTGCTTTCGGAACCGCTCAAGCAGCGCAAGAGGGACGACCTCCGTCTCGACGTGGACCGTCGCCGGGCATGCCCCCATCCCGGCCGCCGCGTCGCGGAAACTTCTCATCGGCCGAATCTCGGAAAAGAGCGACTCGTCGAGCGCCCGCTCGTAACTCCGGCGCACCCAGAGGACGGCCTCATCGCCGCGCGGGATGAGGAGGACGGCGTCCTGCATCGTCCCGGTGAAGTAGAACTGGTTCACCCTCCCAAAGATCGCGGCAAACTCCCATAACGGGTTCTCGGCATCCATGCGGTCCCGAAAGCGCTCCATGCGGTTGCGGAGTTCTGAGGCGGGGGTCTTACACTCCATACGCATAGGTGGACTGCGATGGTATTTAGCTCTCGCGGAGGCCCGCTCTGCAGGGGTTTATAATGCCACACGGCGTAGTATGGCTATGGAGATACCTTTTGTCTTCACCATGCACGAGGGCCTGCCCCGTCAGGGACCGGGGAGCAATGCGTGCACAAGAAAGGCCTTCTCGATGCTTACCAATCTTCCCGCCCGGCCGGAGATCCTGGATATCGGGTGCGGATCGGGGATGCAAACCATCGAACTTGCCCGGACCTGCCCCAGTTGTCGTATCACCGCCACTGATATCCACCAGCCGTTCCTTGCTGACCTCGTCCGGCGGGCGGCATCGGCGGGGTTGGGGGACCGTATCACCACCGTCCGCGCCTCGATGGACGATCTGCCGTTCTCTGATGCGTCGTTCAACGTCCTCTGGGCGGAAGGCTCGATCTTCATTGTAGGGTTTAAGGAGGGACTTCTCTCGTGGCGGCGGCTCCTCCGTCCCGGCGGCTACCTCTGCCTCACTGAATCGGTCTGGTTTACTGAAGATCCCTCACCGGAGGCGGCGGCGTTCTGGAACGACTGCTACCCGGCGATAACGACGGTCGCGGCAAACCGTGCGATCGCCGAGGACGCCGGTTACAAGGTCGTCGCGACCTTCCCGCTCCCTGCATCTGCATGGTGGGAGAATTACTATGTACCGGTCCTCAAGCGGATAGATGACCTGCGGCCGAAAGTCACCGGAAATCCAGAGGCGAAGGCGCAGATTGAGTTCGCCGAGCGGGAGATCGCCGTCTACCGGGAGCACGGGAACGAGTACGGCTACGAGTTCTTCATCCTCCGGAAGGAGGAGTGAGCCGGCCGGCCATCACCTCCCCTTTGTCTTCCTGATATCCCGTGCGAGTTTTCCAATCCCTTTCCAGCGCTTCTTTTCGAGCCGGACCAGCCCGATCTCCGCTTTCTCCTCTTCAAAGGCGAGTTCTCGCATGAGCCTCCGGTAACTCTCCAGCCGTGCCGCGGGAAGAGTCCCGTCCGCGACGGCCGCCTGCACCGCACAGCCCGGCTCCCCCTCGTGTCGGCAGTTCGAGAACCTGCAGCCTTCCGCGAGCTCGAGGATCTCGGGGAACGTCCCGGCGATACCGGCGGATGTCGTCCCGATCCCGACCTCCCGCAGTCCGGGGTTGTCGATCATGAGCGCCCCGCCGGGAAGGACGAAAAGCTGGCGGACGGTCGTGGTGTGCCGCCCTCTCTCGTCGTACTCCCGGACGTCTGAGGTCTCCTGGACCGGCCTATCCATGAGCCGGTTGATCAGGGTGGACTTGCCGACGCCCGACGAGCCGATGAGGGCGATCGTCGTTCGCGGCGAAAGATAGGGACCGAGCCGGTCGACGCCCTCCCCGCTCACGGCGCTGATGGGGATGACCGGTATGCCGGTCGCGACCGCGGCGAGGTCGCCAGCGAGCGCTGCGGGGTCGTCTGCGAGGTCGGACTTGTTGATGACGATGACCGGCCGGGCGCCGGATGCGCGGGCGATCGCGAGGTAGCGCTCGATCCTGCGAGCGTTGAGGTCGCGGCCGGCGGCGGTCACGATGAAGACCGTATCGATGTTCGCCGCGATGACCTGGTCGGCGCCGTCACGCCCCGTGCTCCCCCGCTCAAAGAGGGTCTTTCGTGGGAGGATATCGACGATCGTCGATGTACCGGCCTTTGGCTGATGGAGCAGGACGACAAAGTCCCCCACTGCCGGGAAGCGGCCGAGTCTCCGGAGTGCCCCGGAGATCCCGACCGTGACCGATCCACCGTCGATGAGCACGTCCCACACCGTCTTCTGCCGGCAGGCCACGCGACCGGGGAGGTACGGCCCGGTGTACTTCGCGAAGGTTCGTTCGTGCTCTTCCGTCCAGCCGAGGTCTTTCAGCGTATAGGGATACGATTCTCCGCATCGGGGCGTGGGTTGGCTCATAGTGACCGTACAGGGGTGGCCTGCGATGCGACAAGTCCTTTGTGGTCGCGATTCCTGGTTGCAGGGTGAGATGCACGTGCAGGGGAGTACCGGGGCCTGGAAGGCGACCGGTTCATCATGGATTCCATGGACCCGGCAGTTCCCTTGAGGTTCGTCTGGGATGCAACCAATCCGGATGCAAGTGCATGGCAAAACGAGATCATGACGGGGTCCTGGTGGCTCATCGAGGAGTACGTTATCCGACCGTAGGGGTCGGTTTCCTGCCGGATGCGCAGCAGGATCGGGATCAATCTCCCTGAAGCGGCCTCCACGCCCCGGGAGGAACCAGGATCTCAAACCGGGCCCCCCGGCCTGCCGTCCCCGTTTCATGGATCCTGATATCGGTCACGGAGAGGATATCCCGGGCAAAGGCGAGCCCGAACCCGGTGTTCTTGCCGTGGCCGTACCTAAAGATCCGCTCCTTCTCGTCGTCCGGGACTCCCGCGCCGTCGTCCTCGAAGACCACCGTGAGCGTCCCGTCAGCCAGTTCATCGGTCGAGATGCAGATCCGGGTGACGCTGCTCCCGTGCTGGATTGCATTCTCAATCAGGTTGTACGCGACTTTCTGTGCGAGAGGGTCGGCGTAGATCTCCACCGGGGCGACCCGGGTCGATATATCGACCTTTGCAAGGTGCATGCTGCCGATAGCCCTGGTGATCATCGGTTCGAGCGGCTGCCAGATCGGCTGGTAGGTGCCGAGCGTCTGGTACTCGCGTGAGAACTGGAGGTGTTTCTTGATATCCTCCACGATCTCGATCGAGCGGGAGAGATGCGTCTCGGCGTCGGGGTGCATTCGGTCCTCCGAAAGGAGTGTCAGGTGCCAGGCAAGCCCGGTGATCTCGTTGCCGATGTCATGGCAGGTTACCTGCGATAGGAGGGATAACTTCTGGTTTGCCGTTCGAAGGGCAGTCTCCGCCGCCTTCTGGTCGGTGATGTCTCTCGCGATCAGGACGATGCCGGCAGGCTCCCCTGCCGGGTTTCTGACGAGCGCCCCGGCGATACAGATGGTGCTGCCCCTGCCGTTGTGTGTCACCTCGATATCCGAGACCCGCCCCTCTTTTGCGACAGCAGTCCGGATCGCGGTACACACCGTATCGGGGATGAACCGGGTAATTGGCTGCCCCACGAGGCCTGATTCAGCCACGCCGAAGATTTCGGCAGCCGACGCATTCGCCGTGACGATCCTGCCCTCGGCGTCGACGAGGATCAGGCCTTCGGGTATCGTCCTGACGATATCGTCGGCCGCAGTCTGGGGGCTCAGGGTGAACAGCCTATGTCTTAAGATCGCATAGGCGATGAGCAGAGAGAAGATTCCGATCCCGATGAAGGTGGCATTGACGGTGTAGATCCCGAGGGGTGTGAGGACCAACTCGGAGAGAATGCTTAACCCGACGGCGGTTATGATGCCGATACAAAAAAGCAGGTTCTGACGCCGTTTTCTCCCAGGAGGTGCTTTCAGCCAGGATGATATGCCGGTGTATATCACCCAGCCAATTGCCAGGGTGATATAGGCCTTCTCCACCAGGTAGACGGGACTAGTGAATGCCGGGAGGTGGACATACCCAGTTCCGGGCTGGAAGGTCACCGTAACGAGCAGATCGGTGAAGAGCCCTACCAGAGCAAAGAGCAGGGCAGGTAGGTACAGGGCAGCGAGGAGAATGCCGTGCTTCTTCTCCCGTGTGAGGGGGTGGTCGGTGAAGACGAGGGTGAAATGGGTGGCGAGCGCAATGACGAAGATCCAGAAGGCGCCGGCCTTCAGCCAGAACATGAAGCAACCTTCATCACTGGCGAAGCGCCAGAGAAGAAATTCGTCCAGGGCCCAGTAGGTTGTGGCGAGCGTCAGCACGAGGAAGAGGCGGTTAACGGCCGATGAGGCGTTCCGCGCAAAGACGTACATCCCGAGGCTGTAGGTGATGAGTGCTGAGATGATGCAGAACCCGGCCAGGACTGGAGAGAGTACGTTGATGAGATCAGGCACGGCTGCTCACGCCCTTGCACCGTTGAGCCTTGTCCGGGTCATCCTGTGCTGTTCCAGATTACCATGGGGGATCATCGAAGAAATGCCTGTATATATTGACCTGTTCTATGGAAAAACGCTTTGATTTTCAATTAACGCTATCGGTCTAAGATCTATAAAAAATAAGCCCGCCATGCCCTTGCGGATCTTGTCCGAGCAGGTGCGTGCGGTCTTCCCGGACCGCGTCCGGCTGCCGCAGACGCTTAATAACGGGCTCACGTTACAGTTCCTGCCGGGAAAGAAGGAATGAGCGGCAAGTATGTCCTCGGCTACACGGAGCGGGAGGCGGCGACCCTAATCGGGCTCCTCCACGGCGACACCCGGTACCCGGCAGGTTCACGGATGCTCGAGGCGGGGTGTTGCACCGGCTACCTCGACGTCCATGCTCACCATGGTAGGTCTACGCGGACGACTCCTGGCCGGGGGCTTCTGCTACACGTCCTTCAAGGTGACCGGGAGGATGTAGCCGGCGCCATGAGGTAGCCCCCGAACGCTGCAAGCCAGAAGAGCGCAGGGTAAACGATCATCCGCTCCGAACCGCCGTGACCGATGGGGCCGTAGAGATCCAGGACCCCGAAGTCGCTTGCCGCATGGGCCGCGAGGAAGATGAGGCCGAGAGTCCCAGCGATGATCGCTATCGCCTTCAGCGGTCCCTGGACGAGAGTGGAGCCGGCGATCGCCTCGAGGTTGAAGAAGAGGAAGGCCGCGAGCGCGAAGAGACCATGGATTCCGGGGATATCCAGCGTAAAGACGGCGGCGCCGATCGCCCCGATGCCTGCAATGACAAAGACGGGGAGGATCCAGCCTTTCCCGTAGGAGCGGTAGAGGAAGTAGCCGCCGGCGATGTTTAAGAGGCCGGCTACAAAGAGCGAGGCGTTGAAGAGCCATGCCGTCGCGGCGATCACACCGAGGTCGCTGATCGCGTTCGTGTAGATACTGTAGCCGGACGCCATGGCCGCGCCCGCCATGAGAACGGTCATAAACTGGACAGGGAGGAGGAAGAGCAGTACCCCTGCTATCGTCCGGGAGCCGTCTGCGGGATCAGTTCTATACATGCAGAGGAGGTAGAGCCTCTTTCTTGATATCTCCCGCGCATGCCGGGATCCAGTTCATGGTGTCTACTTCGTCGCCATCGTCCGGAGGATCGCCATGATGCCGGGCTTTGTATTTCTCACGAACGGCGAGCCGAACCCGCCCATCTCCATATCCCCGGACCCGAAGATCTCCTCGTTTAATCGGGTGGTGATCTCGTCGAATATCCGCTTATACGCGACACAGTGGGGGTCGACGCCCCGGACCTCACCGTCCGTGGGGGCGATCGCGTTGTAGGGGCACCCGCCCCGGCAATATTTGATATGAGCACACCCGGCGCATTCCTGATCGACGTAGTCCTTGAAGGCGTGCATCAACTTCCAGGCCTTCGACCGGGCGAGGTCTTCGGCCGTAGGGCGGTCGCGGACGTTCCCCATCACGTACTTCGGCATCCCGACGAAGCGGTAGCAGGGGTATATGCTCCCGTCAGGGCCGATTGCGAGGGTGGTTCCCATGCAGTCCACGAACGTGCAGACGGTTCCGTGCCGGGTGAATATGCCCCTGCAGAGGTCGTTGATGTTCATAACCTCGATCCGGCCCAGGTTATCGAGATACCTGTCGAGGAGGTAGACCAGGAGTTCCCCGTACTCCTCCGGCTCGAGCGCCCACTCCTTAGGATCTTTGCTTCGGAGCGACGGCAGTGCAGGGTGGAGTTTGAGGGGGAACCCTTGCTTGAGGAAGAAGTCAAAGATCGTCTCCTTCTCCTTGACCGACCGGTTGGTGAACGTGCAGATAAACCGGACCTCAAGCCCGTTTTCCCGTGCTATCTCGTAGCCCCGCATGGTCTTTGCAAAGTAGCCCTTTCCTCTCTGCGCATCGGTTATCTCCTCGGGGCCGTCGATGCTCGAACCGATGGGAATCTGATATTCTGCGAGGATCTCTGCCAATTCCGGGGTGAGCAGCCAGAGGTTGCTCTGCAGGGCGAACGTCGGTGCAAGATGGGCGAGCCCCTCGGAGAGGATCGGGAGGGCCTGCCGGTAGAATTCAGCGCCGGCAAGGAGCGGTTCGCCGCCATGAAAGGTGATCGTGACCTGGTTGGACTGATAGTCTTTGAGCCATTCGGCAATCTCCCGGACCGTCTCGATGCTCATCCTCGGCGACCCTTCATCAGAACTCCAGCAGTAGTGGCATTTTGAGGGGCAGCCGAGTGTGGGGATGATCATGACATGGAAAGGGCTCTTCATGTACTGAACTCTCTCTAATGACGTTAAAATCTATTCATAGGGTCGCTTGCGCCTGCAATCCTGGCGGGATTTCATCACCCTGGAGAATCTTTGCAAGAATTGGTAGACCTCTTTGAGGATTGCAGCGGATGAGTGCACCGCGGGCCGCGGTGGAGGTCGCGTGAGAGGGGATCGGGGGATCCCCGCCGCGAGTATGTTCGCCTGCCTCGCTGATGACTAGTGGGCAGTCGTGCTCCCGATATCGACGCCCACTATCCCGACGACAGCGCCGGTCGCGTCCTTGATGGGAGCATACCCGGATATGATGATGGCGGTGGTGTTGTCCCACTCTTCGGTAGAGAGTTCGCTCTCTGCGGAGGGTCCGACAAACCCGGCGAGGAGCTTGGAGTCATCTCCCGTAGTCTGGTAGATGCTGCCTATCGCGGGTGTGTCGCCGGGTTTGTAGTCGGCATCAACGACATACTCGATGGTATCATTGACTTTGCGCATTGTATAGACGTAGAGGACCCCGGGGTTTTCGTCCCGGAAGGCGGCGAGTCTGTCGCGGATGGCGATGAACTCCGGTGTGGTCTCATCGCCCGGCTTGAGTGCGGCGAGGGCGTCGCCATCGATCTGGGCCGCAATCTCCGTTGCGAGGCCTTTCAACATATCTTCGGTGATCACGCTGCCGATGTCAACGCCGACAAGCCCGACGATGGAGCCGCTCGCGTCCTTGATGGGGGCATACCCGGAGATGATATAGGCAACGACACCGCCCCACTCTTCGATGTAATACTCGGGCTCAGCCGAGGGTTCTTCGAACCCGGCGAGGAACGCGGTGTCATCATCCGTGGGATAGTAGACCTCGCCTACTGCGGGCGCATAGCCTCTGCCGTAGTCTGCATCCACAACGTACTCGGTGGCGTTCCCGACCTTGCGCATCGTATAGACGTAGAGGACCCCGGGGTTTGCATCCCGGAAGGCGGCGAGCCGGTCGCGGATGGCGATGAACTCCGGTGTGGTCTCGTCGCCCGGCTTGAGTGCGGCGAAGGCGTCACCGTCGATCTGGGTTGCAATCTCCGCTGCGAGGGCCTTCAACTCTTCTTGTGTATTCTTTTCCGGAACCGGTTCAGCTCCCCCTTGCGAGAATACGACCCAGACTCCTGCTACTACAATGATCAGGGCAATGACGCCGATTAGCATGATAATCGGACTGCGTTGCTGCGTCAAAGAAATCAACTCCAGTTCAGACTACGAACAGAGTATATTAAAATATTTCCAAATGTTTATAAACAAACTGTTGTGTTCTGGAAATTTTGGCGCCAGATCGTTCGATTAATGGGAAAAACCCTCGATACTATGAATGTTTCGACACCGTGCAGCAGTAGTTGCTGGGGCCATGGGATCCGGGATGTCACCGTTGACCAATCCCGGAACCCTTTTCTGCTCTGCTTCTATATGGGTGTACGAGGTAGGAGAATGGACTTTTCCGAATGCGTGAAATTCGCAAACGACAACCCTGTGACCTACATCGCGACAGCGGACGGCGACCAGCCCCGGGTGCGGGCGTTTGCCATGTGGTTTGCCGATGAGACCGGGTTCTATTACCATACCGGGACACCGAAGGCCGTCTGGCAGCAGCTTACGAAGAACCCGAAGGTCGAACTCTGTTTCTACAACCCGGAGGGCGCCGGAAGGATGATGCGAGTGGCGGGTTCGGTCGAGTTCATCGACGATCCCGCCTTAAAAGAGCGACTCGTCGCGGAGCGGCCGTGGCTTCTCCAGATCGGTATCTCCGGCCCGGACGACCCGAAACTTGCCGTCTTCCGCGTGGCACACGGCGAGGCATACTTCTGGACGATGGAGAACAATATGCGGGAGGCCGAGGCCCCCCGCGTCAGGTTCTAGGCGTACAGGGATCGCTCCCCTCCTTTTTAGTAGTGCCGCCGGAGGACGCTGCAGACCTTCTCCGACTCGATCCATCCCTGGCTAAGTCGGTCGACGAGGGCATTGATGACGGCGGCCTGCCGGGCGATCTCCCTCGAATTCGCTGATCCCTCCATCGCGGCGAGCCCCATGATCATCTGCAGGGGCTGGCGGATCTGGTCGCTGAGGGCGGCAGACTGTTCGATGCTCTGCTCGATCCGGGAGAATACCTTCCGCCGGAGTTCCTCCATCTTTTTCCGCTCCGAGATATCGCGGGAGATCGAGAGGACGGTCGTCTTCCCCTGCAGGGGGAAATGGAGCGAGTTGATCTCGACCGGTACCCGGTTCCCGCCCTTCGCGACGTGCTCGCTTTCGTAGAGGATCCGGTCGTTTAAGCGGAACTGCTTTAAGATGGCAAGGACCTCGCCGAGCCTCTCCGGGGGGACAATATCGAGCGGCGAACGGGCAGCAGTTCGTCGCGGGAGTAGCCGAGCCGTCTGCAGGCGACCTCGTTTGCTTCGACGAACCGGGTCGGCACCGACTCGGGGGAGAGTTCGAAGACAAGGATGGCATCGTTCCCCTTCTCAAAGAGCGTCCGATACCGCTTCTCGCTCTCGACGAGGCACCGCTCCGTGAGTTTCCAGCGCGTGATCTTCCGGTATATCTCAAGCCTATTGTTGCGCACCGGGTAGATCTGCATCGGCCGGCTTGAGTATTCAAGCCAGCATTCCTCGCCGTTAGGCTTACGAAGGTGCAGTTCACGGGTGCCGGCGGTCGCTATAACCTTCTCAGCATCCTCGACCAGCGGGTTGATGAACCGGTGCGTAAATACCCCGGCGGGCATCCCGGCGACGTCGGCCTCGTTCAGGTCAAAGAGCCGCCGCATGCTCGCGTTTACCCACCTGACTCGGTTCTGCTCGTCGATGAGAGCGATCCCGTCCTCAAACTCATTGAGCACCTGGTAAATGGTGAAGAGGAGGAAGTTCTGCATGCGTGAGTGCGGGTCAGTGCCCGTTTCGGGGCAGGTCGCTCCGCTCCGCCTGGTCTGGGGATCCGGGGGAGTCTCGGTTGCCGAATCGTCGTTCAGCATAGGTGGAAGTATACTTCCATGTTCTTATATTATAATGCTTCTATTTTGTGCAACCTCCCCAGGCTCCTGTACGGCTACAGGCCCCATTATTCCCCGCTATTTACCAGTCTTTCTTCATTGCTTCCGCCCGGAGTTCCTTTGGCATCAGTTCGATCGCGTACCGAAGCGCCGTCCGGGACATCTTCTGCTTCTTTGCCATGACATAGGAGAAGACCTCGTCGGTGTGCTTTCTGCTCCCCTCCTTGAGGAGCCAGCCGTAGCCCTTCTGGACCATGTCGTCTGTATTGGTAAGGAGGAGATCGGCGATCGCGAGGGCCTCGTCGAGGAATTCTCCGTGCTTTGCGGGCACGATGAGCGAGACCGCCGCTGCCCGCCGCATCCAGCGGTTCTCCGACTGCGTCCAGCGCTTCAGTTCCTCGATCTCTTCCGGGTAGCGCACGATATAATCTCCGACGGCGTGGTTGCAGAGGCCATCGCAGGTGGCCCAGTTCGTGATGTAGGTCTCGATCCAGCGGCGGAAGACGGCGATATCATCGGGCTCGTAGCGGTCCGCGAGCCTTGATGCCCACTCGGAGACGACGAACGCCTCTTCAAGCATCCCGGACCGGTAGAGTTCCTCGCAGAGGGCGAAGATCTCCGGTTTTTCGCGGGATTTTACCTCTTTCCAGTACTTCTTTGCGATTGCGGTCACGGTTGCCGTCCTTATCCCGTAGCACCGGACCCCCTCCTTGAAGAAGCGCTGACTCTTTGCGCATGTCTCAGGATCTGCGTGCGCCGCAAACTCCCGCCGTATCGCCTCGATGACCGGATCCATATTCTGGTGTACGGGGGGAAGGGGAATAAGCAATGCGGCACTTGTTCTGCCGCTCAATCTGTACGCAGAACCTGCTCGATAGCGGCATGCAGATCCTCGGTCGGATTCTGCTCCAGCGGTCCCCTCTCCCCGGTCGGGCGCCGGGATTGATATGCCCCCCGGTTGTCCAAAGGTTGATGTCGAAAGCAACTGAGATGGGGTGCATGGAGCGCACGAAGGGCCCGGCCCTGATCTCGTGGAACGTCACCCTCCGTTGTCCGCTGATGTGCGCCCACTGCTACGCGGACGCTGGCGTTGACGAAGCGGAAGGTGTCCTCTCGACCGCCGAAGCGCTCTCGGTCATCGATCAACTCGCGAACACCGGAAGGCCCATCGTCGTCCTCTCCGGGGGAGAACCCCTGATGCGGGAGGATATCTTCGAGATCGCCCGCTACGGGACTGAACGGGGACTCGTGATGGCGATGGGCACGAGCGGGTACCTCCTCGATAAGGCGACGGCGAAGCGGCTCAGAGACGCAGGAATCCGGTCGGTGGCGGTCAGCATCGACTCCGCCGACCCGGATACCCACGACGCGTTTCGCGGCGTTGCCGGCGTATGGGAGCGGGCGGTCGCGGCGATCAAGCACTGCCGAGACGCGGGGCTCGGCGTCCGGATCAACATGACGGTCATGCGCCCCGTCCTCGCCGACGTCGAGGAGGTCATCGCTCTCGGCGAATCCCTGGGTGTCCGCGACTACCAGGTCTTCCTCCCGGTGGAGACCGGGAGGGGACGCGGACCCGGGCAGGGCAGCCCCCGCGAGTACGAGGACCTGATCCGGGCTCTCCTCCTCCGGTACCGGGAGAGCAATCTCCGGATCCGGCCGACGTGCTCACCCCAGTTCCGCCGGATTGCCGACGAAGTCGGGATTGAGAATCGCGGCTGGAGTCGGGGCTGCATGGCCGCCATCAGTTACTGCCGGATCTACGCGACCGGGGAGGTGACGCCCTGCCCCTATCTGCCGGTGAGCGCGGGCAACCTCCGCACCACGCCGTTTTCTGAGATCTGGAATAATTCGGAACTCTTTCTCGCCCTCCGCGACCCGGACCGGCTTGCCGGGAAGTGCGGCCGGTGCGGCTACAAGACGGTCTGCGGCGGGTGCCGGGCGCGGGCCTGCCGCGGGGTTGATTTCGTTCCGGCCCGGTGGTGCGACGGACTCATGCGGCCCGATGACCCCTGCGGGGAGATCACCCGCGAAGACCCGTGGTGCCCCTACGAGCCCGGGGGCCCCGACCGGACCGATCTTGCGATCCTCGACGCCCTCCAGGGCGACCTCCCCCTGGTCTCGCGCCCGTGGGCCGTCATCGCGGAGAGAGTCGGGCTTGCGGAGGATGAGGTCGTCGCAAGGATGCGGCGGCTTCAGTCCTTGGGCGTCCTCCGCAGTGTCTCGCCGGTCTATGAATCGCGGAAGTTCGGGCTTGCCGCCGCGACCCTGGTCGCCCTCCGCGTCCCGGAGGACCGGGTGAGCGAGGTGGCGGAGGTCGTCAGCACCTACCCGGAGGTCTCGCACAACTTCCGGCGTGACCACGCCTACTCTCTCTGGTTCACCCTCTCCGCCCCGACAGAGGAGCGGCTCTCCGCGGTGCTCGCGGAGATCCTCTCCCGAACCGGCATCCCAAAGGAGGACACGCTCAACCTCCCCACCGTCCGGGCCTATAAGATCGACGTGCGGTTCCCGCTCTCGGAGGAGGGGTCGTATGGATCCGACTGATCTCGCCCTTCTTTCAGAACTTGAGAAGGGGCTCCCTCTGGTCACCGAGCCGTTTGCAGAGATCGGGCGATGGCTCGGCATCCCGGAGGCGGAGGTGCTCCACCGGGCGCAACGCCTCCGCGAAGAGGGGGCGATCCGGAAGATACGGGCGCGGATCAACCAGCGGCTCCTCGGGATCACGGCAAACGCCCTCGTCGCCTGGCGCCCGCCCGGGGGGTGGGACGGGGAGGACTTCTCCCGGTTCGCGTCCGCTCCCGGGATCTCCCACTGCTACCTGCGCCGGCCGGTGCCGGGGAGGTGGGAGTACACCCTGTATACCGTGCACCACGGGAGGAGCCGGGAGGGGGTGCTCGCCGCGGTCGAGGAGATGGCCCGGGCGGCGGGGTGCAGCGATTATATCGTGCTCTTCAGCACCGAGGAGTACAAGAGGGTGCCGAACGTGCGCATCAACGAGAACGGAGGCGGTCTACCATGAACAGGATCACACAGTGCATGCACGGACGGGGAACGGTCAGCAGCGTTATGCACCACCGAGACAGGCCTCTTTCAGAGGTGCCGGGAAAGTACCTCGCGTTCATGCAGGACTACCGGCCTGTCGTCTTCTGGAACCTCACCGACCGGTGCAACCTCGCCTGCGCCCACTGCTACAGCCGGTCCCGGCCGGACTTGATGACAGACGACGAACTCTCGACCGGCGAAGCCCTCGCGCTCATCGACGACCTCGCCGCGGCGGGCGTCCCGCTCATCCTCTTCTCCGGCGGCGAACCCCTCCTCCGCGAGGACCTGCCGGAGTTCGCGCGTGCGGCGGCGGAACGCGGGATCAGGACCGCGCTCAGCACGAACGGCACGCTGATCACCTCCGATGTCGCCCGGATGATCAAGGAAACCGGGATCGGCTACGTCGGGATATCGCTCGACGGCGCGGGGCCGGAGACTCACGACACGTTTCGGGGGTGTGAGGGTGCGTTTGCAAGGGCTGTTGAAGGGTTTGCCCGGTGCCGGGAGGCTGGCATCCGGACCGGCCTCCGGGTCACCCTGACGAGGGAGAACATGGGGGAACTCGAGGCCCTACTCGACCTTGCGGGGACGCTCGGAGCCTCGCGGTTCTGCCTCTACTGGCTTGTGCCGAGCGGGCGGGGAAGCGAGGCCTACGACCGGCTCCAGGTGGGGCCAAAAGAGGTTGACGAGGCGCTCACGCTCCTCTACCGGAGGGCGCAGGAGACCGATCCCGGGTCGCTGGAGATCCTGACCGTCGATGCCCCGCAGGACTGCATTCACCTCCTCCGGGCCATGGAGCGGGACGGGTCGCCCGACGTCCGCGAGGCCGAGGCGCTCGTCCGGTCCCTGAACGGCGGGTGCAGCGCGGGTAAGCGGGTGGCAAACATCGATCCACGGGGTAACGTCTACCCCTGCCAGTTCGCCCGGTTGCCCGAATACCTCGTCGGCAACATCCGGGATCGGCCGTTCTCGCGCCTCTGGCAGGACGCGGAGAACCCGGTCCTCTCCTGGTTTCGGGCAACACCGCGGGACCTCTCGGGGAAGTGCGGCCGGTGCGGCTATCGCGACCTCTGCGGGGGAGGCTGCCGGGTGCGGGCATATGCGGCAGGCGGGCACCTTTCCGCAGAAGACCCGTTCTGTTTCGTCGAGGAGTAAAAAAGAGGGGATCCGCTGCTACTGGACCCGGTCGAGCGAAATGCCGAGCGCATCCGCGACACCCTTCCCGTAGGCCGGATCGGCCTTTAAGCAGTTTTTGATGGGCGGATCTTGATGAGATGTGGTCTCTTGCAGGTTCTGCGGGTTAGGGGAGGTATCCGTCCACGTACTCAAGGAACCGCTCCACGACAGCCGTCGAGTAGGGTCCTTCCTCGTAGGCCGTCGTAAGCGTCAGATGATCGCGAAAGGTGGAGGCGATCATCAGAAACCCGTAGGGCCAGCAGACGCAGGGAAGATACTGGATGTCCCGGATCCCGAGATCTGCACCGTCCTTTCCGGGAATTGGGAAGTATTCATCGGGATCGAATATCCCGAGGTTCGAGAGGACCGGGTTTTTCAGGCCTGATTGCCAGTAGCGCTCGATCATCTCGTCAAAGAACGCGAGGACCGCCGGCATCCCGCCGGCCATGATCTCCTCGTAAAAGAGGATGGTGGCAACGCCGAGGCTCCCGGCCTTTTTTCGGGTCGTCGTTTCCGTAACCTGGTCGATGATATCCTCAAGCCTCTCTCCCTCTCCAAGAGAGAGGGTGAGTTCGTAGGCGACGGAGAGGTTCGTGAGCAGGGAGTCCTCGTAGAGGCCGGGATACCTCCTCCGGAGATCAGCCGAGGTGAGGATCGAGCGGGGCTCATTTCTGTCGGCGGGATCGCCCCGGATCTTCGCAAGCGCAAGGAAGAATGCACCGATCAGGACGTCGTTCACCGTGGCCCCGTGCTCCCTCCCGAACGCCTTTATGCTCCCAAGCCGCTCGGGGGCGAGCGTCCGGCGGGCGACCCTGGGCACCCCCCGCCCGGTGCGCTCGATCGGGAAGCGCCATCGGTCGACGAAACGCTCCTCCTCGCTAAGTGCCTGTTTTTGCTCCTCATCGGAGTAGAGATCAAGGATTCTTGCCGTGCTCCGCTCGTATGGATTGCGGGGAGCCGGCCGGAAGTCGGAGTCGTCCATGACGCCCCGGTAGGCCGCAAGGAGTTCCTGTGCAAGCGTAAGTGCGCCAGCGGCGTCGCAGAAGCCGTGGTGACAGGTGACGGCTAAAAGATCCCCTCCCGCTCTTCGGTAAAGAGTGACCCGCACCTGCGGCCCCGAACGGACATCGAGCGGTGGCGGTGGCACATGATGTGGCTGGTCTTCACACTCGCCGGACGGAACGAGGATGAACGCTCCATCCCAGAGCCCTTTCGGGATCTCCTCCCAGGCCGGCCGGTCGTTTACCTCCGCAAACTTCGACCGAAGGTACGGATCGGAGGCGATCAGCCTCATCGTCGCCGTCCTCATGGCTTCTTCGTCGACTTCGCCGTCGAGGCAGATGACGACATGCATCGTCGGGTCGTAGAGGCGCTCGAAGTAGATGTTGAAGACGTCGAACGCGGGTGCAGGGTATCGGGGCGGCAACGTGGACATCAGTCTATAACTCTCTTGTTTCAGGAATAACTGCTTTCCTGTCCATCGTAGTGCTCTTCTGGTTCCAGATGCCTGGAGCGGCAAACGTTTTTGGACATGGACCGGGTAGATGATCTTTCATAGAGAGGGATCCCGGATGAAGAGAAAGATCATTGAGATCGACGAGGAGAAGTGCACCGGGTGCGGTCTCTGCATACCCGACTGTCCGGAAGGAGCGCTCCAGATCATCGACGGGAAGGCAAGGCTCGTGAGCGATCTCTTCTGCGACGGGCTCGGCGCCTGCGTCGGGACGTGCCCGGAAGGCGCAATCTGCGTCGTTGAGCGGGAGGCCGGGCCGTATGATGAGAGGGCCGTGATGGCAAGGATCGTTCCGCAGGGGGAGGCCGTCATCAAGGCGCACCTGGAGCACCTCCTCGGCCACGGGGAGGAGGGGCTCTATCGGCAGGCGATCGAGTACTTAAACGAGAATAACATTCCCGTCCCCGAGCACAGGGTTGCGGAGACAGAACCTGCGGCGTGCCCTGGTACCGTGGCCCAAAGCCTCCTCGGCAAAGAGGCCGCGGAGACGGAACCTGCGGCATGTCCGGGTACAGTTGCCCGGAGCATCCTCGCGAAGGAGGCCACGGAGGCTGAGCGTGCCGCACGGATCGAGTCTGCCTTGCGGCAGTGGCCGATTCAGTTAACGCTCGTCAACCCTGCGGCCGGCTATTTCGACGATGCAGACCTCCTCGTCTCCGGCGACTGCGTCCCCTTTGCCTACCCGGAGTTCCACCGGGACTTCCTGCGGGGGAAGATCGTGCTCGTCTTCTGCCCGAAACTGGATGCGGACGTCGCCGGATACGTCACGAAGCTTGCCGAGATCTTCTCGCGGCACACGATCCGGTCTATCACCGTCATGCATATGGAGGTGCCCTGCTGCGGCGGGGTGCGCTACGTCGTGGACGAGGCCCTGAAACGTGCGGGCAAAGAGATCCCGGTCTCCGAGTATACCGTGACGCTCCAGGGCGAAGTGGTCGAAGGGAGCCGGGTCCGGCGCCGCGGGCCGGGTGGGGGACTCAACGCCGCGAGACATGCCGGTTCCCCTTGAGGTAGAACCGGAGAGGGAGGTCCGCCGCCTTTGTGATCCCGATCCGTGTCGTCTGAACAATCTCCCCGTCAATCCCCTCAGGCCGGCGGCCCGGCAGACTCTCGGGCGACCAGACCTGCAGGGGGCCGTCGATGAGTGAGGTCCCGTCGAGATCCATGGTGATCTTGAGCGCCTGCGTCAGTTTCCCGGGGCCGCTCGCGAGCGCGAGCGGGTCGTCGGTCCCCCGCCGCGCCTGCATGAGATCGATCCCGACTGCCGGTTCGAGCGCCCGGATGAGGACCGCCTCCCCTATCCCTTCCGGACCGGTCACGACATTGAAACAGGTGTGCAGGCCGTAAATCCGGTAGACGTAGGCATGACCCGGCGGGCCAAACATGGCGCGGTTCCTTTTCGTCTCTCCCCGATATGAATGGGCCGCCGGGTCGCCCTGGAGGTAGGCCTCGTCCTCGACGATCCAGCCCATCGTCGTTCCTGTCTCGTCCTGATGCACAAGCAGACATCCCAGCAGGTCTTTTGCAACAGTCACAGTGTCTCGATCGTAGAATTCGGGCGGAAGGATCATGGGGATCTCTAACTGTATCTCTCCTAAAAGTCTCCATTCGCCTGCCCATCAAAGTTCCGGGCGACGACAGAGGTGACCCGGCACAGAAGTCTCGTTATCCTGTAACCCACCTTCCCGGAGAAGCGATCCCACGGTGGCGATCTCAGCGTCACGCCTGTGGTCAAGGCGTGGTGACCGGACAATGCCGGTGTAAATGGACGTCGATGCCGTCAGGTACTTGCTTTGAGTGCCCCTTTCGGCTGTTTGGCTAATGCCATGCCCTGAAACGACCTAATGGTTAAATACTGGTGCCTCCATATTCTGGATTTGTAACCGACTACTGGGAGGTTGTGTGATGAAGAAAGGCTTTATGATTGATATTGAGACCGAGACGGTAAAGAATACTGACTTCCGCAGAGTTCTCTACACGAGCAACTTCAGCCAGCTCGTGCTGATGAGCCTCAAGCCCGGCGAAGAGATCGGCGAGGAGGTTCACGACGACGTCGACCAGTTCTTCCGGTTCGAAGAAGGAGAAGGCGTCGTCATCATCAACGATATAGAGTACCCTGTCAAGGACGGCAGCGCTGTGATCGTGCCGAACGGTGCGAAGCACAACGTGGTGAACACCTCAAAGACTGCCGCCCTCAAGCTCTACACAATCTACTCGCCGCCGGAGCACCGGGATAAGGTCGTGCACAAGACCCGCGACGATGCCATGGCTGATGAAGAGCACTTCGACGGAAAGACGACCGAATAAATTCTCTAAACCAATTATCTTTTTTCGATTAATCCCGCTCAATCTCGCCTCCCGCTTCCCGGATTGTTGCCTCGATGTGCTCCAGCAGACCTGTGTCGTGGAGGGCAAAGTCCAACATTGAGAATCCTGCCACGAGAGGAATGGGCTTAAAGATTGCAAGCGGCGCTTTCCCGTCCTTTTTGGGGCTCTCTCCCGGGGTGATGACGGCGGTCGTTCCGTCTTCCCAGACGGCGAGGTTACCGTAACCCTGCGCGTCCCAGAGTTTCTGGACAATCTTTCGAGTATGCAACATTCATGTTCCCCGGGGGAGGGATGTGCAAAAAAGGTATCAACCTTCCGGCGCGCCGGGGCCGTCCTCTCATCTCGCCGGGGGCGCCTCCGTCCTCCGGATCACGGTCGAATCCTCGCCTTTTCCCGTAAAGAGGTGATCGACGCCGAGAATCGTGTTAATCCATGCCAAATCATCGCTGAACTGGACGACCATCAGGACGATGAGCGTGAGCGGAACGGCAAAGATCATCCCGGCGACGCCGAGAGCCCATCCCCAGAAGATGACCGAGAGGATGACCACAAGGGCAGGGATATCAAAGCGTCTGGCTGCGAAATGCGCAAAGATCGGGTTCTCTACCAGTGCGTTCAGGACCGCGACGACCGTAATCACCACGATCGCGCCCCAGACCCCGAACTGCAGCCAGGCAAAGAAGATTGCCGGGATTGCCGCGACGATCAGGCCGATGTAGGGGATATACGAGAGTAGAAACGTCAGGACTCCCCAGAGGAGGGCTGCATGCACCCCCATAACCCAGAGGACGGCGCCAAAGAGGAGACCATGGACGAGGTTGGCTTCGGTCCTGACGATGACGAAATCGATCAGGAATCTGCTCATGCGGGAGAACGCCTCGACGGTCTTTGGCTGGTCCGTAACTCTCCGTATGCGTTCAGGCATCCGTGGTGCCTCAAGGAGCATGAAGATCGTCGTGACCGCTATGAAGAAGAGATAGAGGAGGAGATCTGCAAGGCTTATGGCGGAAGAGGAGAGGAACCCGGCAAAGGCCTGCAGGTCTATTGAGGATGGGGTGAACGAACCTGTACTGATCCCGTACCTCTCTAAGAGGGCGAGGATCTCTGATAGTCTGGCGGTCAATTCCTGCTGGTAAAGGGGGAGGGCCGAGATCAGGTTTTCGAACGAGAAGAAGACGAGGTAACAGATGAAAAGGATCAGAAGAGTGGCAAAGACAGTGACCGCACCAACTGCAGCGACCTCAGGAATCCCCCTTGACCGAAGCGCTTTTGTCGCAGGATAGGCGATCATGGCGAGGATCACCGATACAACCATGATTGTGACAAGATAGGAGATCTGCCGAATCCCGAGGATCAGGAATACCACTGCCGTCAGCAGGAATATCGTGAGCAGAGATCGGGGAAGAACTGGAGCGTCTGCCATTGTGGGTTTCATCTGATAAACTGTCTTTTCATCAACCATATCAATCCCGCGAATCACACCGGCACAAGATCCAATGAACTATCCTGGTAATCCCTGGTTTATTCAGGGAATATTCGCCTCAAGCAAATTTAACCAAGGGACAGTTTTAAGGCACATTAATCACGAACCGTAGTCTTAAATGGTGCTCACCCTTGAAATCATATTTATTGGCATAGCAGTGCTTTTTTTAATTAGTATCATCGCAAATAAGTTTTCGGAGCGGCTCGGGGTCCCCGCACTCCTTATCTTCCTTGTCGTCGGGATGCTCGCGGGTTCGGAAGGACCGGGCGGCATCCCGTTTGACGACCCCACGCTTGCGCAACTCATCGGGATTGTAGCACTTGTATACATTCTCTTCTCAGGCGGTCTCGACACCCGGTGGGAGGAGATCCAGCCCGTGCTCTGGCCGGGGATCGCTCTTTCGACGGTCGGCGTCATCCTGACTGCAGTCCTGCTCGGCGCATTTGCCGTCCTGGTCCTTGGGTTCCCCCCGCTTGTAGGCTTCCTCCTCGGCGCGGTCGTCTCGTCGACCGATGCAGCGGCGGTCTTCTCGGTCCTCAGAACCGCCAGGGCCCGCCTGAAAGGAAACCTCCGGCCGTTCCTTGAGTTAGAGTCGGGGAGCAACGACCCCATGGCGGTTCTGCTCACGACGGGGATCATCGGTCTGATCCTTGCCCCGGGTTCGTCGATCTTCGATCTCGTCCCGACGTTCGCACAGCAGATGGCGGTCGGCGGTCTCATGGGTTACGGGCTGGGGCGGTTCACGGTCTGGTTCATCAACCGTATCAAACTGGAGACCGAGGGGCTGTACCCGGTGCTCACCCTCGCGATGGTGCTGCTGATCTATGGGCTGACCTCCGTCATCGGCGGAAATGGGTTCATTGCGGTCTACCTTGCCGGCCTTATCATTGGTAACAGTGTCATCGTTCACAAAAAGAGCCTGATCCGGTTCTACGACGGGATCGCGTGGCTGATGCAGATCGTGATGTTCCTTGCGCTAGGTCTTCTTGTCTTCCCATCGCAGCTTGTATCAGCGTTCGTTCCCGGCCTTCTCGCTGCCGTCTTCCTGATCCTGGTTGCACGACCGGTTGCCGTCATGCTCACGCTTATTCCCTGGAAGATGCCGATGAACGAGAAGGTTCTGGTCTCCTGGGTGGGACTGCGGGGCGCTGTCCCGATCATCCTCGCAACCTATCCTCTCGTCGCAGGGGTGCCGAACGCGGATGCGATCTTTAATATAGTCTTTTTCATCGTCATCTTCTCGGCGCTCGTGCACGGAACCTCGATCCCCTCAGTCGCCCGGTGGCTCGGTCTCTCCGCCCCGCTCGCAGAGACGGGCAAACTCTCTCGTGAGTTCGATGTGGACCCCGACACCTCAAGCGAGCTGGTCGAACTGGTCATCCCCCCCGACGCATCTGCGGTGGGTAAGCAGGTCGTCGACCTCGGGCTGCCGAAGGGCACCCTTATCATCCTGATGCAGAAAGGAGACGAGCGCTTCGTCCCGGTCGGCAGCACAGTCATTGGAGCCAACGATACGCTCCTCATCCTGACGACGGATGAGATGGTGGAGTCCGTCCGCGCCTGTCTCCTCACCTGCAAAGAACCGCGCAGTGTTTCCAGCTCGCCGTCTCTCGCTGAGAGTTTCTCCTGTACAGCGGTAATCGAGAAGGACCCCGACCGTGCCGAGCCGGATCAGCCGGTTGTCTTCAGGGGCCTGGCTACGGTCTCCGGGGACTGCACCGCAACCGTCTCGGAGATGGCCTGGGACTTCGGCGACGGGACGACAGACAAGGGCGAGACCGTCAGCCACGCCTACGCCGCGGCGGGAACCTACACGATCACGCTGGTTGTCACTCTCAGCGACAATACCGCCTGCCGGGCAACGACGGATATCACAGTCTACTCTGCCGAAGCGTCCGAGGGAGAGGAACAGGGTAGATAGCACCACGTCTTTTTTTGGATCACGGCCCGGCGACCGTAATCCAGGTCGTCTCTTCTCCAAAATTCTCGGCGTGAGCCTCGTTGCGGCTCAAAATGGGCAAAGGGTGGTGCACTGTTCTGTTTACGGAGTTGGATCCTGATTTGCCAGTTTGAGCGTGAACCGGAAAGCCGCTCCTTCATCCGGGCGTCCAGGCACGCGATCCTCGATCCAGATCCGTCCCCCGTAGCGCTCGATGAGTCTTCTGCAGATGTAGAGTCCAAGCCCCTCACCCTTCTTCCGTGCATTGCCCCGTTCGAACCGGTGAAAGAGTTTCTCCTTCACGTCGTCGGGCACACCGGGTCCATTGTCTTCAACTGAGACCAGCACCTCGCTCTCTCGCTCCTCGGCCCGGATGGTGATCTCTACATCCGGTCCGCCAAACTTAACGCTGTTGCCGATGAGGTTTGTGAATATCGTCGGCAGGAGATTGTCTGCCAGCACCATGAGCCCCGGAACATCCTGCCGTATTGATGCACCACGGAAGTTTCTGATCTCCTCATTCACGATCGCGTTGAGATTTACCGGCACAAACCTCGGCAGTTCTGTATGTATTCGTCGGATTGCCGCCACGTTTATAAGGATCTCAGTGCTTCGAGCGATGCTGTCGCGGAGTTTCTGGGCGTAGATCCTCTCGGTGCCATCAAGCAGATCGAGCATGAGATCGGCGTAGAGGCTCGCGACGTTGTTTGAGTTTCGGATGTCGTGCGTCATTATGTCAAGATAGAGGTTTGCCTCGCGATGCGCCTTCTCCAGACTGGCGATCTGCCTGTTTCGCTCTTCTTCGCTCCGTTTTTGATCGGTGACGTCGCGTGCGTTCACAATGAACCCCAGATCGCTCTTCCCCCGGGAGATGCTGGCACCCGTAACGTCGAGGAAGATCCACTGTCCAGCAGAATCGCGGATTCTGACCTCGAAATGAAGTCTTGCCACGTGCTGTGCTGTTGCGATCCTCATTGCATCCACTACCGTCGAGACATCATCGGGATGTATCAGGTCGAGTATGTCCCTGCCGATGAGTCTCTCGGGATCGTAGCCCCCGATCCGCTTCATTGAGGGGTTCGCATAGGTGATCTGCCCTTTCGCATCGAGGAGCAGGATGATGTCCGACGTATTCTCGATGAGTGACCGGAAGTGCATCTCGCTCTCCAGCAGGGCGCGGTTGAGTCGGACCAGTTCATTCCTTTTCTGCTGGAGCTGCTCGGTGGTGCGCTGCAGTTCTTCATTCTGAGTCTCCATCTCTTTGGCGAACTGTTGCAATCGCTCCAGAAGATTCTGCTTCTGCGCTTCCGCCCGCTTCAGTTCCGTGATCTCTGTTCCGACAATGATGGCGCCGGTGACCTCTCCCCGTGCATCTCGCATGGGCGTCTTTATGGAGTAGAAGACCCGATCGCCAACCGTCTCCTCGAAGGTCTCGGTGTTCCCGGTCATTATCACGTGCTGGATGTTGGTTGTGATGGATCCGCCGACCTCCGGACCGAGGAGTTCTATCAGCGTTCTGCCGAGCACTTCGCTGGTCGGTCTACCGATAATCTTGAGCATGGCGGGGTTGCACATGACAAAACGGCCCTCGCGGTCGGTAACGTAGATGGGTGCCGGTGTGTTTTCGGTGATGGCGTTGAGGATGGCGTTGGCCTTTGCGAGTTCGTCCGTACGCTCGATCACTCGCTGCTCAAGCGTCTCATTTAACCTCCTCAATGCCTCCTCGGCCCGCTTGCGTTTGGTGATATCGATACCCACCTGCAGGATACGTGGCGAGCCGTCTGTGTCGGTGAAGGGGAAGTCGAATATATCGTAATCATGACCGTCCGGACCGGTCGTCTCCCAGCGATGGGGCGCACCCGTCTTCATCACGCTGAAGGCTTCGCAGTTCTCGCAGGGCTTGGTGCGTCCAAAGAGATAATCGAAGCAGCGCCGGCCATCGGCCTCACCAAACCGTTTCCTAAAGAAGCGATTGGAAAAGGATACGTGATAGTCGGAAGATAACAGTATCACGTACACAGGCAGCGTCTCCAGAACGTCGTAGAGGCGTTTTCGCTCCATCTTCGCTGCCTCCTCCGCCCGGATACGCTCAGTTATCTCGGTTTGTAGGGCCGTATTCATCTCCTGGAGCCTCAGCGTGCGTTCCATGACGCGTACCTCCAGTTCGTCGTGCGCTCTCTGTAACGTTTCTTCGGCCAACTTGCGTTCGGTAATATCCTGGCCCTGAGCGATCACCGAGGAGACTGCCATTTGGTCATCCCCATACACGGCTGCCGAATTCCAGAGAAGTATCCTGATTTCACCGTCTTTTGTGATTATGGGGATCTCGACGGATTCCCATCGCTTCCCGGTCGTCGCCCGTCGAATATGATCCATCAACTCGTCCCGCTGTCCCTCGGGAAAGAGGATTGCCGGGGATTGACCGATGACGTCGTTTGCGGCATAGCCTGTCAGGCGTTCAAAGGCGTTGTTGAACCTGGTGATCTTGAGATCTGCGTCCCAGACGATGATGGGAGCGTTCGCGTAGGTGATCAGATTCTCCAGGTACTGAGTCATCTCGCGCAGTGAGCGTTCGCTCTCCCTCAGTTCGTCCAGGTTCTGCCTCAACTTTCCTTGCGTCTCCGCCAGGTCCTTGTAGGCATTGCTGAGTTCTCTATTCTTGCGGACCAATTCCTGTTCAGTACGGATGCGTTCCTGCGCGTAACGTATCGATCGTGCAAGCGACAGACTCGTCAACTGGTCTTTTGCAAGATAATCCTGCGCCCCCATCTGATGTGCCGCAAAGTAGGTCTCTTCATCGTTGCGTTCGGAGAGGACCACGATGGGGGTGCCAGGTGCGTGCCTTCGCACGGCCCTGACCGTATCGATGCCCTGGCTGTCCGGGAGGTCCAGATCGAGGAGGATGAGATCGAGTTCTTCTTTCTGCAGGATGGATAGCCCGGACGAGAGGTCCTGCGCGGACCTGATCTCGCTATCGGGCAACTGTGGGCTGGCGAGCAACTGGTGTATCGTCTTTAGATCAGCCGGATTATACACAATTACCAGGATCTTCATGCTGGAGCCCCACTTAGGGACAATAGGGTTCTGGCCGAGAGTCCGCTCTCCTCGACTGAGTGCGTCGCTGTTGCAGACCTCGCGTGTTGTAGCGACGCTAGGGTGCAATCGGTTGCGAGGGATTGGTCCAGTATTCGCGCGTTCCGAAAAGCAGCCTTGATCTCCCAAGGGATTTTGCACTCCTCCCTTTCCGGGTGCTTTAGGTCGAGAGATGTGACCTCAAGCGACGCGAGATCCATGGATTTTGTTTCGATGCTCCGATAGAACGCGAAACCTGCCTGGGTCTGAGTGCGGAACGCTCGTCGTCCTTCCCGCAGAAAACGCCGTTCGGGTCTGCTGCAATAAAGCAGTTGGTGAACGCCCGGCTGTAGCCTCAACGTCGATCATTGGTGTATCACCTGGGGCTTTGTTGATGTTCGCCGTATACGCCGCAAAGAACTCTTCCATCATTCTCCAGCGCGCACCAGGCTCCATACCCTTCTTGGGCGAGTGCAACTCTTAATATTTTTTTATTTCTTCCGCTCCATCCGACTTCTCTATTCTCCTGGTCGTTAATCGTGTCAGGGTCATCAGAGACAGCTCTATTGATCCCCGTAGATCACCTCCAGGTCGGACAGAATCGTTATATGTGGTGAGTTGGATGGGGGTGCACCCATGGTGGGAGGAGACTCATGAGAAACGCCATCCTGCTTGTAGTGATTGTATCCCTGCTCTTCCTTGCCGGCTTCGCCGGTGCCAGCGATGTGGGCACAGCAGGGATGCAGAACGGAACGACGGTAAACATCCAGAGCGGCGGCCAGAGTTATCCGGCCTACATCACGACACCCGGGGACGGCGGGCCGTACCCGGCCGTGGTGCTGATCCACTCCTTCAACGGGCTTGAGCCCGGTTACCAGGTTATGGCCGACCGGCTTGCTACGGAAGGGTTTGTCGTCATCGCCCCCGAGTGGCAGACCTTCGCACAGACGCCGGAGGATGCCGTGATGGAGGGGTTGATCCGGGATACGGTCGCGTATCTTGAGACCCGGCCGGAGGTCAACTCAAGCAGCATCGGGCTTACGGGGTTCTGCGCGGGCGGACGCTACACGATGCTCTTCCTGCCGCTGATCGAGGAGTTCAGTGCGGGTGTCGCCTGGTACGGCTTCCCCTACTCCGGAGGGCAGGCGAACGGAACTCCTCCGGCGGAGTTCATCGAGAACATCACCGACCCGATGCTGATCATCCACGGCACTGCGGATGAGGCGAGCCCCGTGGGCGATATCTATCGGTATGCAACCGATCTCGATGCGGCCGGGAAGTACTTCGAGCTCAAGGTCTACCAAGGCGAGCCGCATGGGTTCATGATCGGGGGGGACGGGCAACTGGTGGAGACGCCCGTTGCGGAGAGCGCCTATCTGGAGATGGTGGGGTTCTTTAAGCAACGACTCTCAGGCACGTAAGTGCCTGAGAGGAGTTCGAGAAAAATGCTCTGCATTTTTCGAGTGGCGCCTGGCGGGTGCGTGAGCACCGGCTGGCGTTGGAGGAAAATGCGCAAGCATTTCCGCTCGGACTCTTGGCTGATCCCCACTATCCGGTCATTTTTCAGATGAATAGAGCCTGTTGCTCCGTTCGATCTTTTTCAGCACTTTTCCCCACGACTCCGTGATGAGGAAACTCTCCTCCATGAAGCCGACCACCTTCTCAAACTTCTTCATGGGAAAAGCCATCGTCAGGACGTCTGTCGGGACGCAAGGCCGTGCCGAGGGGTCGAACATCCCGAGGACCGCCCGCGGGTTCTCGCTCTGCTGCTCAAGCCACGGGAAGTAAAAGATAGAACTGCACCCGGCGCCAAAGGGGCAGAAGACGCCGTTCGGGTCGGCCCGGTCGAAGTTTGCAAGCGTGAAGAGACCGGAGAGCACCTCGGGCCGCGCGAAGAATACGACGGCGTCCGGGTTGTCGGCGTCCGTGAGGTTATCCCAGCGCTTGAAGACGATGCTCTTCCCCGCCGTCGGGACCCGGACGGTCCCCTTGTCGAGTTCGTCGACGATCTCCGGCGTCTGCTTGTAGCGCTCCCCCTCGATCTCGCCGGGTTTTCCGTAGGAGAGGAAGTAGCGAAAGCCAGGGAACCGCTCGGCGTCGTAGCCGAGGTAGAACCTCCCGCCGCGGCACCCGATAGACTCTTCAGAGAAGACGAGGTTTTTGCCGTTTCGCACCCTTGCAAGGTCGCAGACGAAGCACCTCCAGCCCTTCGGGGTGGGGGCCTTCTCCACCCCGTCGGTCGGACCACCGACCTCGAAGGCGATCGGGAGTTCCGTCCCCGGGAAGTATTTTTCGTGGAGCTTAATGTAGGTGTCACGCAATGCAGTGTCCATACGGGTCACTTCCGGGGGAACGGCAATGAATGTTCTGATCCGCCTCCCGGGATGGTGCGTGTGCGGCCGGCGGCAGCCCGGAGGTCTACCCGGAACGAATCAAAACGTTAATATTGTCAACCTCTGAATGTTGACGCATGCCACTCCCCTTAAACGACCGGCAGTTCGCGTTCTGGAGGCTTCGCCGGAGCGGTCTTCCCAACATCCAGATCGCGGACCGCTTCAAGATATCCCGCCAGGCGGTCTCGAAGGCGCTGCTTGCCATGGACCGGAAGGTCGAGGAGACGCTTATCGATATGGCGCGGGCAAACCGGATCGAGGTCGAGCGCCTGAACGCGGAACTTGGTGTCCTCTTCGGGCGCTCTGTCCCGTTTGACACTGCGGCCGTCGTCTTTGTCTCGGCAGACCACGGGGTGCAGGTCTGGTACGAGCACGAGGGCGACTGCGGCACATGCTCTCAGTATGCCCGGTGCATCGAGCTCCTCTGGGGATACGCGGACGAACTGGGGATTACGCTTGAAAAGACCGACGATCCGACCAGGCTGGCCGACGAACTCTTTGCAAAACTCCGGGAGATGGTATGATGCCCCTCCTGGAGACGATCCGGGCCTACCTGGGCTGGTGCCCCCTGCAGGCGTCGATGCGGACGGATCTCGCAATCCGGCCGGCAGCGACCGCAGCGGCGGGCGGGAAGGACTGGGCCCCGGGACTGAAACCCGGGTGGCGGCACCGCTACCACAACCAGATTCTCGTCGCGGCGCTCTTTATTTTTGTCGAGGATGCTTTCGGGTACCCTGCCGTATGGACGGGCCTCGCCATTGGGGTGGGAGCGGCCCTCGGTTTCCTGCTCAGTTACCGGAAGCAGTATGCACGGGTTGCCGCCGGCGAGTTCGTCAGGGACAACATGACCCGGAGACAGCGCATCGTCCGGTCTCTGAGTCTGCCGGTGGCCTCCGTTCTCCTCGCCGCCGTTATGGCGTATTTTGTTCTGGGCGGGATGTTCGACCGGATTCTCGGGCTCATGCTGGGCATGTGTCTCATCTGCTGGACCTGGTACGGCCTCACGACCCTCTGGGAGCGCCGGCACAAGGCGATCATGATCGCGGAGTGGGGGTCGGTGTATACCGTGGATACGGCAACAGAGGGTGAACGCGTATGATGAAGTTCTCCGAGACGATACGGAGATGGATGGGCTGGTGCCCGAACGCAGCAATGGTCGGCACCGGCAGGCGATATGCCGCGCCGGAGGGCGAGGTCGGTATGGCGACAGGAGGCGGCCGGGAGGTGGTGGAGGGTGCACTGGTGGACTACGGCCCAATCGGCACCCCGGGGAGGCTCTTCCTGCTGCTTGCCGGCGCCTCTCTCATCGGGATCCTCCTTGTTACGGCTCCGGCAGCCCTCGTTACGGTTCCGACATTCATTATCCCTCCTGCAGGGAGGCTGTTCCTGCCGGCGATCGTTCTGGGCTACGCCGCCCTGGAGTTATACGGGGCCATACGAAGAGCCTGCATCGAGGTCGCTCGCGACGCCGTCGTCATCCAGCGGCCGCTCTTTTCGCCTATCGTCATTCCAAAGGATGCCATCGTGAAGGCGGAGGTGAAGGAGAACCGACCTCCCCTCTCACCCCGGCTTCTCACGGCAGCGTTCACGGCGCTTTTCATATCGGCGGCCGGCAGTATATACGCTGGATTTTCAGATCCATCTTCCATGCGGTTCATCTTCGGGCTTGCCGCCGCGATCTTCTTTCCGGTGCTCTTCTACCGCACCTACGTGCGGACCCGCTACCTGCAGGTCCTGGTGATAACGACCACGAAGAAGAGGATTGCTGTGATCTACACGGACGATCCCAAACGGATAGCCCGAGTGCTGGAGGTTTCCTGATGACGGTCTTTCTGGAGTATATCCGAAAGAAGCTCGGCTGGTGCCCGAACGCGGCAGCTGCCGGCACCGGTCGGCGGCGGTACGCCGCGCCGGACGGCGTGGTCGGGCTCGGGACGGCGGCAGACGGCAGTCGGGAGGTGGTGGAGGACGTGTTCGTGGAGTATACCAGTCCTCGCTTCTTTGTGCTGATGCCGTTTGCCGTCCTCGTTTTCCTCCTCCTCTTCGTGATATCCGTCCTGATCCCCTCCCTGTGGCCGGGGCTCATCTTTACCTTCATGGCTGTTTCCCTTCTGGCATGGACTGCATGGCGCATCTACTTCGATTCCTATCGAGCCGTGATAAAATTCTCCGGGAACTCCGTCATCGTCCGGAGACCGCGTTCCCGGCCCCTCGTCTTTGGAAAGGACACGGTAAGGTCGGTCGAGGTTAAGCGCCCCTACCTCTCCATACCCCGCTGGTTGTCCGCACTGCTCCTGGTACTCATGACTGCAGCGATATTCTTTGCCGGCGTAGGGAACTGGTTGATGTGCTATTTCGGCGACCAGGCCTTCAACCCCTATTTCGGCTTTCAGATTCTCCTGGCGGTCAGCTGGCTGGTGTTCATGCTGGAGTTGCTCTATCGTGCCCTGGTCAGTCTGCGGTATCCCGGCCACGTCAGGGTGAGGCTCGAGCCCGCCGGGTTCCTCAACATCTACGCGGACGACCCGGAGAGGGTTGCCGCGCTGCTCGACAGCCCGCGGTGACGGAGCATACCTTTTGAGGTGAACCGTCCAACATATGGAGCGACATCCGATGAAACTCCTGTACCCCAATCTCCACCCGACGGAGCAGCCGGCATGACCGATAACACTCACTCCTCTCCCCCGCCGCTCATCGAGTTCAAAAACGTCAGCGTCGTCCGGGACGGCCACAGACTCCTCGACCGGGTTTCGCTCACGATCCGCGAGGGTGAGCATATCGCCATCCTCGGCCCGAACGGCGCCGGGAAATCGTCGCTCATCCGGGCGATCACCCGCGAGTACTACCCATCCTCGCCGGGCCCGGATACCGTCTTCCGGTTCCGGGGGCGGGACCGGTGGGACGCCTTTGACCTTCGGTCCCACCTCGGGCTCGTCTCCGGAGACCTCCAGCAGACCTTCACCCGCCGGATATCTGGCCGCGAAGTCGTCCTCTCGGGGTTCTTCTCAAGCATCGGGCTCTTTTTCTCCCACAATGTCACCCCCGCGATGGAGCGAAAGGCCGATGAGATCCTCGAGTTCCTCGAGGTCGCGCACCTCGCCGACCGCCCTATGACCGAGATCTCCACAGGCGAGGCCCGCCGGCTCCTGATCGGGAGAGCGCTCGTCCACGACCCCGGCACGCTCGTCCTCGACGAGCCCACGAACAGCCTCGACCTCCACGCGCTCCACACGCTCCGAAAGACCCTCCGAAAGATTGCACAATCGGGGACCGGGATCATCCTCGTGACCCACAACCTCCACGACATTATCCCCGAGATCTCCCGGGTCGTCCTGATGCGGGACGGCGCCGTCCGGAAAGACGGCCCGAAGGCCGAAGTCCTGACCAGTGAAGCCATCGGCGCCCTCTTCCGCGTCCCGGTCCGCGTCCGCGAGGAGGACGGCTACTACTATGCGACGGGCTACTGAACGGCCCCTCAACCTTGCTTTTTCCGATCGGCATAACACTTAAGTCCGGTGACGATCTCTCCCGCCGCTCATACCCCTGCCGCGGAGGTGCCGGGGGACCTGAGAGGGGAGAGATGAAATGGTCGAGATAGGCTACAAACTTTTCACCGAGGCGCACAGCGCGCCCGAACTGGTCAAGAACGCAAGACTCGCCGAAGACGCCGGGTTCTCGTTTGTGAGCATCAGCGACCACTACCTCCCGTGGATCTCAAACCACGGGCATGCGGGGTTTGCCTGGTGTATCCTCGGCGCGGTCTCGCAGGCCACCTCGCGGGTCAGGGTCGCCACCGGCGTGACCTGTCCGTTGGTGCGCTACCACCCGGCGATCGTCGCACAGGCCGCCGCAACCGCCGCCACGATGATGCCGGGAAGGTTCGAGCTCGGGCTCGGGACGGGGGAGAACTTAAACGAACATGTCACCGGGGGCATCTTTCCTATATCCGAGCAGTTGCGCCTGGATATGCTTCGAGAAGCAGTGAAGATCATCAGGACGCTCTGGAAGGGAGAGATGCAGGACTACTACGGCATCTACTACACCGTCGATAACGCGCGGATCTACGAACTGCCGCAAGAGCTTCCAGAGATCCGCATCTCGGCGGAAGGCCCGATGGCAGCTGAGGTGGCCGGCGAGATCGGGGACGCGCTCATCCACTTCGAGCAAAAGCCAGAGGAGGTGATCGAGACGTTCCGTGCATCGGGCGGCGAAGGAAAATCATGCATGATCGAGACCGTGGTCTGCTACGGCAGGAGTGAGGAGGAGGCGAAGCGCACGGCGTACGAGTGGTTCCCCGTCGCTGCAAACAAGGGTGAACTGAACTGGGTCGTCCCCACCCCGACGCATTTTGAGCAGATGCAGCAGATGGTGACGCCTGAGGATGTCGCAAAGACTGTCCTCTGCGGGCCAGACCCGGAGAAGATCATAGAGAAGGTGGGCAAATTTGTCGATATGGGTTACGACAGCGTCCTGATCCACCAGGTCGGCCCCGAGCAGGAGGCGTTCATCAATCTTGCGCACGACGTCATCCTGCCCGAGTTCGGGATCAGGCCCCCGCGGCCAGAGGCCACAGGGAGGATGGTCCCCGGTCCGGCGAGGTGAGGGGAGGACGCCAGATACCTCTTTTTTTGGCTCCATAGAGCCTCTTTCGTGCGAGACCGGAGCGTCGACCTATACATTTATGAAGCCGGTGCCGCATCCCGTTCCCGGGATGACAGAGGATGCCAGTACCACAGCCGCCCGCGACCTCATGGCGGAGTTCGCCGACCTGACCGGGCTTGACCCGCCCCGAGCCCACCCGCGCCGCTATCTCTGGACGGATGCCTATGCGGTCTGCAACTACCTCGAACTCTTCCGCCGGACGGGTGACGAAGACTATCGCGACCTCGCCCTCCGCCTCGTCGACCAGGTGCACCACACCCTCGGCCGGCATCGCGACGACGATTCGCGGACCGGCTGGATCAGCGGTCTATCCGAGGAGGAGGGGGAGGCTCACCCGACCCGGGGAGGTCTTCGGATTGGAAAACCGCTCCCCGAGCGGAGGCTGGATGAACCGTTCGATGAGCAACTCGAGTGGGAGCGGGACGGGCAGTACTACCACTACCTCACCAAGTGGATGCACGCGCTCAACCGGACAAGCAGGGTGACCGGGGATCCGGTCTATCTTTCGTGGGCGGTGGACCTCGCAAAGGCCGCCCACGCCGCGTTCACATACACCCCTTCCTCCGGCGGCAAAAGGATGTACTGGAAGATGAGTATCGACCTCTCCCGGCCGCTCGTACCTTCAATGGGCCTGCACGACCCCCTCGATGGGTTCGTCACCTACAGCGAACTCCAGGCGGCCGCCGGGGGGACCGAACTTGCGACCGAGATCGCCGATATGGCCCGTCTCTGCCGGGCAGGGGTCCCTGCCATCGACGACCCGCTCGGGATCGGCGGGCTTCTGTTTGACTCCGTAAGGATCGTCCAGATCGCAAGCCAGAACGTATCTGCATACGAAGAACTGCTCGCGTCCATCCTCGACGCAGCCCTCGTGGGCCTTGCACGATTTGCCGGGAGCGGGACGCTCCGCAATCCTCCCGAATACCGCCTGGCCTTCCGTGAACTCGGGCTCTCGATCGGTCTACGGGGGATGGAGGTCATCGTCGAGCGGGTCCGGAAGAACCCGGCCCTCGCCCGGCGAGCGGAGGGTCTTGTACGGTATGTGCCGCTCGCCGCTGCGATCGAGCGCTTCTGGATGGATCCGAACAACCAGAAGGCCGGCACCTGGACCGGAAATCGGGAGATCAATATGGTGATGCTTGCTACCAGCCTCGCTCCCGGGGAGTTCCTGACTGTTTGAGGAGAATCTCGAACGGTCTCAGAACCGGTCAGGAGTCGCGGGGCGGTGAGGAGGTATCCTCTGCAGGTGTCTTCTCCCACCCATACGTTTTTTAAGCAGAGATGATGAGGCTGGATTCAAACTGGGGAATGATCATGCCAGCCAGGTTAATTGATTACTTCAACAAGCAGCCAAGGATCGGTCTGCTCAGCACCGCGAATAAGGAGGGGAAGGTCGATGCAGCTGTCTTTGGCTCGCCGATGATGACTGATGAAAAGACTGTTGTCATGGGGCTTGGGCAGAATCGCACGTTCGCGTATCTGCAGGAGAATCCAAACGCCGTCTACACGATTGTGGAGGCGGGAGAGACGATAATGGACTGGAAAGGGCTCCGGGTCTATCTGAAGATGAAGGACTACGCGACATCGGGGGAGACGCTGGAGACCTATCGAAGACAGATCGCACAGGTTGCGGGTGAAGATGCGGCAGCGATGATCCACGCTACGGTGACGTTTGAGGTCACCGAAGTGCGCCCCCTCATCGATATGGGCCAGGGCTGGGAGAAGTCTATCTGATCGTGAATGTTCGTGAGCGGGTTCTCCCGCTCTGCTCTCAATAATCCTGGATATCCATCGCATCAAGACAGAGAGGTCTCCTGGATGTCTTCCATCGGGTCTTCATACGTGGAACAAGGCTGAGGACCATAGGGCAACAACATACTAGGCTGTTCGTGAGTGCTACACCCTCGGCCACCTCATATTGATCGAGAGGAACGAGTTTTCTGTCTCCACGTTTCGACGGACCATCCAGACGTAGAGCCGTTACTGGTGACCAAGTAGGATTGGGCCGGGGCATCGTTGATGTCGCGGTCTGCTCCGATAACACATTTTCCACCTCCAGGCGCCTCAAAAATGCGCGAGCACAGTACGCGCACCTTCGTACGGCGTTGAAGTCAAAAGGCACCCGGTCGGCAAAGTGGAAACTTCGCACGATCTCTCGCCGGGAAAGATGGTTTGCGACCGATACCCGGCATTGAATCTCGGAGCAACTTGTCACTTTGGATTACACGATCTTCGCTCTGGATGATTTGAGCAAGATTCGGTTTGGAAGCGACGCAGCAGGTCGTTCAACTGGAAATTGAACTCCTGGGCACTCTCCAAACTCGAACAATTTATCCGGTATAAAGCCAAGACTCTTGGTAAGAGCGTTGTTCCTGTCGATGCCCTATAGACTTCGTAGAAGTGCTCCGTGTGCGGACATACCTCTAAAGGAGGTCGGGATGGTTCGTCGTTCCGATACCGGAGATGTGGGTTTCAACTCCACGCTGATCTCAATGCTGCTCGTAACAATCGCTCAAGCCGGCATATCCGGTTTGAGTGGGCTGCCCGTCAACCAGCCGAATGTAGCGCGTCTCTGACACGGTTACAAGCCCCGGCCAACAGGCGCAGGGTTGTTGACAACTGATTGATCAAGGTGAATGTTACATGACTACAATTGGAGTGATCGGTGGAACGGGGGGTCAGGGGTTCGGAATCGCCCTCCGGTTTGCACAGGTGGGAGAGAACGTCATCATCGGATCCCGGACGATTGACAAAGCCTTGGCCGCCGTGGAGAAGGCAAAGGAACTCCTTGGCGATATCCCGAACATCCAGGCCGCGACAAACCCCGAAGCGGCGAAAGCCGCCGACGTCCTGGTCCTCACGGTGCCGCTCGCGGCCCAGAGGGATATCCTGCTCTCGATCAAGGAGGGTGCAGCCGGGAAACCGCTTCTGGACGCTACGGGGCCGCTGGAGTCCTGCATCGGCGGGTCGGCGACGAGGTACATCGACCTCCCGGAGGGCTCGGCCGCGGAGCGGTCCCAGTCGATCCTGCCGGATGCGAAGGTGATCTGCGCCTTCAACACCATCTCCCAGAGTTGGTGGCTGCAGCTCGACGAGCCGATCGACTGCGACTGCCTCATTTCCGGCAACGACGAGGATGCCAAGGCGTTCGTGACGCCGCTCATCGAGAAGATCCCGGGCATAAAAGTCGTCGACTGCGGCAAACTTGAGCGGGCCCGGATCATCGAGAAGATCACCCCGCTTCTGATTGGCTTGAACATCAAGAATAAGTGCCAGTTCGGCGGCATCCGGATCACCGGCCTCGACAAAGGCCGAGCCTAGAGAATGGAGTAACCGTCATTGGGAATACTTGATGGAAAAGTCGTAATTGCGACCGGAGCGAGCTCCGGGATGGGTGCGGCTCGCTCGAAACAACTCTGTCTCTTTTTGATCACACTCACCCGGTGAGCTCCTGTCTACTCCGAGAGAAACGGGAATATCCGCCATAAGTCCTCATCGAGCGGCTTCTTCCTCTGCCAGGTCTCCTCAAGCGGTGTGTATGCAAGGTCTCCCCCGATCTCTCCCACCATGCACCCGCTCCGCCCCTCGAGCAGCGCCTCGACGGCGGCGACACCGAGGAGACTCCCGAGCACCCGGTCACGCAGCGTCGGCGGCCCGCCCCGCTGGAGGTGACCGAGGACAACGACCCGGGTATCGAAGTTGAGGCGCTCACCGATCTGGCGGGCAATCTCAAAGGAGATCCCCGGGGTCTTTCCCTCCGCCACCACGACGATCGCGCTCTTCTTCCCGATAGTAAACCCTCTGCGTATGCGCTCGCTTATCCGGTCGATCGAGACCTCTTCCTCGGGGATGACGAGTTCTTCGGCACCTCCGGCGATACCGCTCTCGAGCGCCAAAAACCCCGCCGTGCGCCCCATCACCTCGATGAAGAAGATGCGCTCATGGGACCGGGCCGTGTCGCGGATGCGGTCTATCGCCTCGACCGCGCAGTTTGCGGCGGTATCGAACCCGATACAGTAGTCGGTTCCGTAAATGTCGTTATCGATGCTCCCCGGCACACCGATGAGTGCTGCCGGGTCCGTCTCGGCCGCAAGCAGGCTTGCACCGTGAAACGTCCCCTCCCCTCCGATCAGGATGATGCCGTCGAGACCCATCTTCTCGATGGACGCTGCCGCTTTAAGCCGCCCGTCCTTTGTGTAAAACTCGCTGTTCCGCGAGGTCTCAAGGATTGTGCCGCCCAGATGAATGGTATTTCTGATCGCCGTCCGGTCGAGCGGCACTGCGTCGCCGTCGATGAGCCCGGTATATCCCCGGCGTATCCCGAAGACCGAGAGGTTGTGTGCGAGCGCTGTGCGCACCGCCGCCCGTATACAGGCGTTCATACCCGGAGCGTCACCGCCGCTGGTGAGAATCCCGATCCGCTTCATGCCTCCTCCAGATCATCGAGCGCTTCCACACCCGGGAGCGGTTTTCCTGCAAGCATCACGAGCGCTGCCCCGCCGCCCGTCGAGACATGAGTCATCTCGTCGGCAAGCCCAAACCGCCTTACGGCATCCGCAGTCGAGCCGCCGCCGACGACTGTGGTGCCGTTGAGGTTGGCAAGGGCCGCAGCAACCCGGCGTGTCCCCTCGGCAAATGCCGGGATCTCATAGACGCCCATCGGCCCGTTCCAGATGACGGATCGCATGCCTGCAAGTTCACGGCAGAACTCGTCGGCGGTCTTGGGCCCGATATCGGCGACTGCCCAGCCATCCGGGATTGCATCGGCGGAGACGACCTGAAATGGGGTGCCTGCTTCCAGCCGCTCTGCAACAACGACGTCCCGGGGCAGAAGGAGGCGGACGCCGCGCTCCGCTGCCTTCGCCTCAAGGAATCTTGCGGCATCCAGGCAGTCGGTCTCGACGTAGGACGCACCGGTCCCGTACCCCCTTCCTGCAAGGAATGTCGTCGCCATGCCTCCCCCGATGAGGAGGAGGTTCACCCGGGAGATGATATTCTCTAGGACCTCCAGTTTCTCGCTCACCTTGGCCCCGCCGATCACGGCAGCAGACGGCCGCTCAGGATCTTTGAGGATCCGCGCAAACGTGTTCACCTCCCTCTCGAGCAGGAGCCCCGCCACGGCGGGGAGGTATTTTGGGACGCCCACGATCGATGCATGGGCCCTGTGTGAGGCTCCGAAAGCGTCGTTGACGTAGATATCCGCAAGCCCGGCGAGATTCTGTGCGAATGAAGCGTCATCCGCCTTCTCCTCCGGATGGAACCGGAGGTTCTCGAGAATGATGATATCCCCGCCGCTCATCCCGGCGACCGTGCTCTCGACCTCCGGCCCGATGCAGTCCTGGAGCGCCATGACCGGCCGACCGAGAAGCAGGGAGAGCCTGTTTGCGACGAGGGCAAGACGCAGCCGTTCAACGACCACACCCTGCGGCCGGTCCAGGTGGGAGCATATGATGACCCGTGCGTCCCGTTCGCAGAGGTAGCGTATCGTGGGCAGACTGGCTCTGATCCTGGTGTCATCGGCGATGGTGCCGTCTTCATCGAGCGGCACGTTGAGATCGGCACGAAGAAGCACCCGTTTACCTCTGACGTCGATATCCCGGATAGTCTTCTTTCTCCCAGGAATCACGTTCTGCATACTGGTACCCCCGGGTCAGCAGGAAGCTGTGCCGGGACTTGATGGGTCATATGAGCGGCACTCCCCTCCGTCTGGCTCCTCTTCGCTCTTCCCAAAAATTGCTGTGCATGCGTTCGCCGCTGCAAGATCGGGCGGCGTATCAGACGAGACTGCCTCGTTGGCCGGCCCCGGGTCTAGCGTGCGCCGACCAGACCCGGGACCGTTCTCTCCGGTCGTTCACCGCTCCCAGTAGGGTGTGTAGCCGTAGTGGCTGTACACGCCGGTGAGCCACTCGCGGTCGGCGGTCGTCGGCCAGTTATCTTTGTCAAACCCGGGTGCGTTCTCCAGTCTCTCCTTTGAGATGTCTAAAACGAACGACTCATCTGCGGCGTTGTATCTAAGGGCCTCCCAGGGGATGGCAAAGAGCTTGTCGCCCAACCCCATGAAGCCCCCAAACGAGAGTGCGGCGTAGGCGATGCAACCCGCCGAGGTATCGATCATGATATCCTTGATGCTCCCTAGGTCTTCGCCCTGCGGGTTCCTGACCCGGGCATCCTCAATATCACTCGCCCGTATGATGTTTCGCCTCTCCATCTCTGCTACAGTTCCTCTCATGCGTATCACGTCTCCAGTATCTGTGGGACAGAATGCCCCACGGCAAGAGGGTCAATACCGGCCGTACCATATTTAATTTTTGTGACAATATGTTTGATACTGGATAAAATTTGGTGGGGGGTCTTTTGAGGTCAATACCGCTCCGTCACCAGGGTCTGCGCCTGCTCGCGGACGAACGAGAGGAGGTAGTAGGGCCCCCCTGCCCCCCTGCCCGTCGAGCCGCTCGCCTTCCAGCCGCCGAACGGCTGTGCCCCCGGCCAGGCCCCGGTCGTCGCCCCCCCGCGTCGGTTGGCGTAGACGACCCCGGACTGGATGTGGTCGAAGAAGTAGCGGATCTCCGCCGGGTCTTCTGAGAATATCCCGGCCGTCAGGCCGTAGTCGGTTGCGTTTGCGAGGCGGAGTCCCTCCTCCAGGCTCTCGAAGGTCCCAAGGAGGAGGATCGGAACGAAGAGCTCATCCCCAAAGAGCCGGTGGTTGTGGGGAAGACCGGTGATGACCGTGGGCAGGACGTAGGCACCCAGGCCGTAGAGCCCGCCTTCAAGCACCTCCCCGCCGGCAACCAGCCTCCCGCCGTCCCGGATCGCCTCCTCGATCGCCCTCTGGAACGTTAAGCGTGCATCATCATCGATCAGGGGGCCGTACGTGACCTCCCGCCGCCGGGGATCCCCGACCTCAATCCGGTTCACCCGGTCGCGTAGCGCCTCGATGAACCGCTCGGCCACCGATGACTGGACGTAGACCCGGGACGTGGCGCTGCACTTCTGCCCCCCAAATCCGTAGGCGGCCCGGACGACACCTTCGACGGCTTTCTCAATATCCGCGCTCGCGGTGACGATGACCGGATTCTTGCTCCCGAGTTCCGCAACGACCGGCTTGTGGTACGGCTGCTCTGCGGTGCTCTCTCTAAGCAGCCACTCACCGACGGCCCGCGACCCCGTGAACGCGATCCCGGCGACGTCCGGGTGGGCGACCACGACCTCGCCGAAGGGGCCGCCGGGGCCGGTCACCAGGTTGATTGCACCGGGAGCGACCCCTGCCTCCACAAAGAGCCTATAGAGAATCACCCCGGAGAGCGGCGTCTTGCTCGTCGGTTTGAAGACGACCGTGTTCCCGGTCAAGAGCGCGCCCGTGATCATCCCGGCAGCCAGGGCTATCGGGAAGTTGAACGGGGAGATGACCGCCCAGGCGCCGTACGGGCGCATGACGCTCCGGCACTCCTCCCCGGGCGCCGGGGAGTGCATGGAAGAGACGTAGCCGTTGCTCTGCTCGTAGATGCTGCAGTAATACCGGAGCATATCGACCGCCTCGCCGACTTCGGCCAGGGCCTCGTAACGGGTCTTTCCCGCCTCGTAGGTGATGAGGGCCGCAAGCCAAAAGCGCCGGTCCTCGATCAGCCCGGCCGCCCGCCTGATGATCGCGACCCGATCCTGCCAGTCCCTTCCGCTCCAGTCGGGAAAGGCCTCGTTTGCCGCGGCGATCGCCTCCCGCGCGGCCTCCTCTCCCCCCTCCTGAAAGGTCCCGAGCAGGATGCCCGGGTCGATCGGGGAGCGCGCCTCAAACTCCCTTCGGGCGGTGACCTCCCTCCCGCCGATGTAGATCGGGTGGCGTTCCCCGAACTCCCGCTCGACCTCGATCAGCGCGGCCTCGTACTCGCCGTGAATCCTCTCGTCCGACTCGAGCGATACGTAGGTAAATTTGGATTCCAGCATACAATCAACCTCCATTAATCTCCTCAAGCACCCGGCCGATGATCCCGATCCCCGCATCGATATCACTCCTCTCGATGACCAGGGGAGGGCTTACCCGGATCACCGACTCCCCCGCGGGGAGGAGGACGAGACCGCGCTCGAATGCACCCCGGAGCATCTGTTTCCTCTCGTTCGGAGCAGGCTCCTTTCTCTCCCGGTCCCGGACGAGCTCGACCCCGATCATCAGCCCGAGGCCGCGGACATCCCCGATGATCGGGTGGCGCTCCGCGAGCTCTCGCAGGCGCTCTACCAGGTACCCGCCCCTCGCCATCACCCGCTCGCCGAACCCCTCCTCGCGGAGGAGGTTCATTGTGGCGAGCGACGCGGCACAGGCAAGGTTGTTGCCGCCGAAGGTGCTTGCGTGCGACCCGGGCGGCCAGTTCATGACCTCGCTTGAGGCGACGGTGACCCCGAACGGAAGCCCCCCGCCGATCGCCTTTCCAAGGCAGAGGATATCGGGGACGACGCCGGTATGCGTGGAAGCGAGGAACCGCCCGGTCCTGAAGCACCCCGTCTGCACCTCGTCCACCACGAGGAGGATCCCGTGCTCGTCGCAGAGCCGCCGCAGCCGGGGGAGGAAATCCGGCGGCGGAACGACGTAGCCCCCCTCCCCGAGCACGGGCTCGACGACGATCGCAGCGACCTCGTCGGGCGCGACCTCGTAACGAAAGACCGTATCCTCGATGTAAGCCACGACGTCGGCACCGCAGGTCGCAGGGTCGCCGCCGAACGGGCGGTAGGGGTCCGGGTAGGGTACGTGGACCACCGGGAGGAGCGGTCCAAAGCCGCGCCGCTGGACCACCTTCCCTGCCGTGAGACTGAGGGCGCCGTAGGTCCGCCCGTGGAACCCGCGGTGAAACGCGATGAAGTACTTTCGCCCCGAATGGTAGCGCGCTAGTTTTAATGCCGCCTCAACGCTCTCCGCCCCGGAGTTGCTGAAATAGACCCTATCGAGCCCCGCCGGGAGAAACTCGACCAGATCTTCGGCGCACCGAACCGGGAGTTCCGATCCGAAGTCCATGAACGCCCCGTGCGAGAGGCGGCCTGCCTGCTCCCTGATCGCGGCGACGATATCCGGATGGTTCCAGCCCATATTCATCACGGCGATCCCGGCTGTAAAGTCGAGGTAACGGTTCCCATCGACGTCCCAGAGGTTTACGCCGCTTGCCCTCTCCAGCACGAGGGGATACTCCCGCATGACCGACGGGGAGATGACCGCCGCATCCCGCCGGAGCACGTTTTTGGCTCTCTCGCCCGGGGGCTTGGTGAGCATCAGGGGTTCCATGCACCAACCCTGCCGCCGTCATAAATAAAGCCCCCGCCCGGGGGTACCGCAAGGTTCAAGTAGCGTTTGAGAGTGACTCACTCCCGGGGATTTCGTGAAATTCGCTACTCTCGCCTCCTGCTTTGAGAGACTCCAGGCCACGACGTCAAGAATCGAGATGACCGCCCTTCTTGCCCGGCTGCTTGGCGGGGCAGCCCCGGACGAGATCGGGCTTGTCTGTTACTTCGTGCTCGGGGAGATCGGGCCCGGCTACAAGAGGGTCAGCCTGAATATCGGGGACCGGGCCGCCGCGGCAGCAATCGCTCTTGCGGCGGGGACCGATCTCTCTGCCGTTGAGGCGGCGGTGCGCGAGTTTGGCGACTACGGCGATGTCGCCTACCACCTGATCGAGGCGCCGGCCGCGGAATCGCTCTCGGTCACCGACGTTCACCGGAGCCTCTCCGCGATCGCCGGTGCTTCCGGCCCGGGCTCGGCCGAGGAGAAGAAGAGCATCCTTGCCCGACTGCTTGCAGCGGCCACCCCGGTCGAGCGGCGTTACCTCGTCCGGCTTGCCACCGGGAATATGCGGCTCGGTGCCGGGGATATGACCTTGCTTGATGCTCTGGCTGAGGCGTTCCTGGGTTCGAGGGCCGAGCGGCGGGCGCTTGAGCACGCCTACAACATCTCCTCCGATATCGGCCTTGTGGCCCGGACGCTCCGGGAAGGCGGTCTACCTGCGGTGCAGGCGATCACCATCACCCTGCACCGCCCCATCCGGCCGATGCTCACGCAGCGGGTCGCCCGGATATCGGAGATCCTCGAGCGAATCGGCTCTCCCGTCATCGCCGTCGAGGAGAAGTACGACGGCGAGCGGATCCAGGCACACAAGGACGGTAACGACGTCACCCTCTTTTCGCGCCGGCTGACCGACGTCACCGACCAGTACCCCGATATCGCCCGCCATATCCGGCGGTGCGTTGCGGCCGATACGGCGATCCTCGACGGAGAGGCGGTCGCGTTCGATCACGAGACGGGGACGTACCGGCCGTTTCAAGCGCTGATGCGGCGGCGCCGGAAGTACCAAATCAGCGAGGTCGCAGCCGAGATCCCGGCAACCTACCGGGTCTTCGACCTCCTCTACGTAAACGGTGAGTCGTATCTCCATCGGAGTTATCCCGACCGGCGGGCGAAGCTCGAAGAGATCCTTTCCCGCGACGACCACCTCTCCCCGGCCGACCGGATCATAACCGATAATACCGACGGGATCACGGAGTTCTACCTCGCCTGCATCGAGCGGGGGCTTGAGGGGATCGTCTGCAAGTCGTGCGCCGACGACTCGTTCTACCGGGCAGGTGCGCGGGAGTGGCAGTGGATCAAGTGGAAGAGCGACTACGCCCCGGGGCTTTCTGATACCCTCGATCTTGTCATCGTCGGCGCCAACGCCGGGCGGGGAAAGCGGGCCGGGACCTACGGCTCGGTCCTCTGCGCCGCCTACAACAGCGAGAAGGACGTCTTCCAGACGGTCTGCGGCATGGGGACAGGGTTCTCGGACCCGGACCTCGCAGATCTCCCTCGCCGGCTGGCCGGCGCGAGGGCGGACCGGCAGCCGGCCCGGGTGATGGCGAACCCCCAGGCGGCGCCCGACTTCTGGTTTCTGCCGGCCCAGGTCGTCGAGGTGCTGGGCCTCGAGATCACCGAAAGCCCAATCCATACCTGCAACTGGGATCCTGTGCGACGGCGGGGGCTTGCCCTGCGGTTCCCACGGTTCGTCCGCTGGCGGGACGAGAAAAGTCCCGAGCAGGCGACGACGACCGCCGAGGTCGCGGCGATCTTTCACCGGCAGCGGGAGGTGTAGCGGCATGGAGACGATCGTGACGAACATCGAGGTCGCGGCGATCCTCTATGAAGTCGCCGATCTTCTGGAGATCAAGGGTGTCGGGTTCAAACCGCATGCCTACCGGCGGGCGGCGCAGGCGATCGAGACCCTTCCGGAGAGTATCGCCGACATCGCACGGAGAGGGGACCTCGATGCGATTCCCGGCGTGGGAAAAGGGATCGCTACCAAGATCCAGGAGATCGTCGAGACCGGCGACCTCAAATACCTCACCGACCTTCGCGAGGAGCTCCCGGAGGGCGTGCAGTACCTGATCCGGCTTCCCGGGATCGGGCCGAAGAAGGCGATTGCACTCTCCCGGGAACTCGGGGTCCGGACCATCGACGACCTGGAGGCGGCCGCGCTGGCCGGCCGGATCCGGGATCTTCCGGGATTCGGGGAGAAGACCGAATCAAACATCCTCGAGAGCATCCGCCTCCACCGAACCGCAAAAGAGCGCCGGTTGCTTGGCCAGATCCTGCCCGTCGCCCGGGATATCGAACAGAACCTCCGCTCGATCCCCTCGGTCCGGCAGGTGAGCCTCGCCGGCTCGATCCGGAGGATGAAGGAGACGATCGGGGATGTCGATATCCTCGTGACCTCCTCGGATCCCCGGGAGGTGATGGAGGTCTTTGTCACCCTCCCCGGGGTCGAGCGGGTCCTCGCCCGTGGGTTGACAAAGACCTCGGTGCTGCTCGCGACGGAGATCCAGGTCGACCTCCGGGTCGTGGAGGAGAGGCAGTTTGGGGCCGCTCTCCAGTACTTCACCGGCTCAAAGGAGCACAACATCGCTCTCCGAAAGATCGCGATCGCGAAGAACTGGCGGTTGAGCGAGTACGGGCTCGTGGATCTTGCCACCGGCCGGACGGTCGCAGGCGAGGACGAGGCCTCTGTCTACCGGGCATTGGGTCTAGCCTGGATCGAGCCGGAACTCCGGGAGGACCGGGGCGAGATCGAGGCCGCCCGGGCCGGGACCCTTCCCGACCTCGTCGGCTACGACGAGATCCGGGGCGACCTCCATGTCCACACCCGCTGGAGCGAGGGCGCCCATTCCATCGAGGAGATGGCGCAGGCGGCCCGGGAGCTCGGCTACGAGTATATTGCCATCTGCGACCATGCGGAGACCCTGCATATCGCACGCGGCCTCTCTCCCGAGCGACTTTGCGACCAGATGCGCGAGATTGAACGGATCAACAGGGCGGCCGAAGATGACTTCACCATCCTTACCGGTACCGAGTGCAACATCGGCATGGACGGAAAGATCGATCTTCCGGACAGCATCCTTGCCGATCTCGACGTCGTGATCGCGAGCGTCCACTCGGGGTTCAAGCAGACCGAGAAGGAGATGACGGAGCGCGTCATCACGGCGATGGGAAACGACCACGTCGATATCATCGGCCACCCGACGGGGAGGATCATCTTCGAGCGTGAGCCCTACCGGATAGACCTCCCTGCGGTCTTTGATGCCGCAGCAAAATTAGGAGTCTTGATGGAGATCAATGCCTTCCCCGGGAGGCTGGATCTTTCCGATGCCAACTGCCGTCTCGCCCGCGAGCATAACGTCCGTTTCTCGCTCGGTTCGGATGCACACAGGCGGGAAAACCTCCGCTACATGGAGTTCGGGGTTGCGACCGCCCGGCGGGGCTGGGTCTCGGCGAACGATATCGCGAACACCCGCCCGCTCCCGGAACTGCGAAGGTTCCTTCGATCGTAGTTACCCGACCGTCTGCTTCGGCGCAGCGGAGACGATATCCACAAGTTGGATATCGAACGTCAGGGGTTTTCCCGCGAGGGGGTGGTTTGCGTCCAGCGTCACGGTCGATTCCGAGACCTCGCTTATGGTGACGATGGCCGCCCTGCCGTCCGGCTGCTGGATCTGGAGTTGCTGGCCCCGTTCGGGCTGGATCTCCTCAGGAAACTCACTCCGGTCCACGGTGAGCGTCATGTCTTCGCGCCGTGGGCCGTACGCATCCTCCGGCTGGATCGTGGCTGTCTTTTTCTCACCCGGTTCCATGCCGACCACGGCCCGCTCGAACCCGGGGATGATCTGTCCGCTGCCTATGGTGAACTCCAGGGGGTCTCGATCCATGGAGGAGTCAAAGACCGTTCCATCTTCGAGTTTTCCCGTGTAGTGTACCTTGACGGTATCGCCTTCTTTTGCCTGCACCATTATTGATTCACCGGCGGGGTGGTGATCCCGGAATCCTATTTATGTGTGCCGGCCAGGCATGGGTTGCCGAGATTTTGGGCGATCACGCGTAATTTTTAGGGAATCCCGGGGAACTGTTACCGGCCGCTCTTCCTCGTAGCGTGCAGAACCCCAAGCACGCCCTTCACGTCGTAGCCGGGTGTCCGATCGATTGTAAAGTCGTAGTACTTGCCAATATAGTCGAGGAGCGCCCTGTTCACCGGCCCTCCGATCGGGGGCATGTGAAGTTCCATCTCGATCCTGCGCACCCCGTCGAGATCCTCCGGTCGGATCGACCATTCTGCCCCTTCGCAGTCGCACTTCAAAAAGTCGCACCCCCCGGCCATGCTGATGAACTCCGCAAGCGGCCGGGTCGCCACGGTGACGGTCTCGCCTCCCCAGGTGATCCGCTCGAGCCTCCCGTCACCGAGCGCCCCGTCGATCACCGTGACATTGACCCCGTTTGTCCGGATGTTCTCCCGGAGAGCAGCCCCGAGAACGGGCTCGACGGCCAGCACGTGCTTTGAGCGCCGGGCGGCACGGATGCAGAACGCGCCGATGTTCGCCCCGATGTCAATGACGATATCGCTGGATCGGATGTCGTCGTAGTAATACTCTCCGACAACGTAGACGGCGTCGGCCCCATCCGGCATTCTCCGAAAGGTTATCCCGTCGGGGGTGATGACATGTGACTCGGGGTGCATCTGAGATATACCGTTAGGATCCCGGCGTATATGGGCGTTCCTCTGTGTCGCTCTCTTAGAATAGGGCCACCGCGCTCAACAAATCATACTGATGGGGGGCCGGACGCTCGAGGACCACCGGCCCATCGTCGGCGACGTTCTCATCGCCGAGATCTACCGCAAGGCGGCGTTGCGGAGATGTTCCTCTCCCTCGTCCCGCTCATGAACGAGGCCGGGATCAAGACCGGTGGAACATCTCTTCCTGATCGCCCGCCTCCTCTCTGACTACCTAGATACGCTCACCACAGAACTCGTGGCCCCTGCCACGGTTGACGGGGGAACCTGTTAAAAAAGTATACTCTTTAATCTTCACGGAGGGTGGACCGTGCACCGATCTCACGGTCCACCCCCGTCCGGGTTGCCCGACTCACGCATGGCTCCAGGCAACCCGGTCTCTCTCCCGTATTTTTGTGAGGGGGCGCTTCTGATCGGCGGGATCCCCCTCCCTCACCCAAAGCAAGGGCAGATGGCACAGATGGCTGGCAGAACCCGGGCAGGAGTTTGCAGACGCACCTATCTTCTGGTTATTTACGAGTATGCGGGTCAAGGGCAGATAATTTAGGTTCTATTCAATGGCGATGAGACTCCGGAAGATTCTGTGATCGCAACCATATACCGACTGACGTCACCACCCCCCTAACGATGGTAACCTATGCCCCAGAATATATAAGGTTTTCCCAGTGCGGTGATCGATGCCGCCGCTCTCGAATACCTCTCCGCGCTCCCGGTTGCCCAGAGGTATCTTCACCGGCTCGCATCCGATGAGACTCTAGCATCCTGGAAAGTGTTATGGATGCGTGGCCGTTCTGTTCAGGGGCGCTATGGGTGCGGTTTGAACCTACCATTACCATGCCCCTCGGTAAAAAATAGACTTCCGGAACCGGTCCGGATACCCTTACTGATCGTCGGAACGTCCGACGATCTCGATTGGGCGACTCAGCCTGATCCGTGCGATGCTCTTTCCTTTCATCCCCTCGACGACCTGCTCGGCAAGTTCGGACGGCACATCGACGGTAGAGTATGTCTCGTAGATGTTGATCGCGCCGATGGCGCTGCCGGGGATTCCGGTCTCTCCTGCGAGTGCCCCGACAATATCCTTCGGCCTGATCTGGTCTTCTCTCCCGACGGGGATCTTGAGGAGTGCCTGCCCCGGGGCCAGTCTGACCTCCTGCGACTGGGTCAGACTCTTATCGGTAGAACCACTGAGTTCCAGTTTCAGGAGGGCCGCGGCAACCTCAAGCGAGGTGTAGTCCTCGGCGATGATCCGCTCGACGAGATTCACGTAGCGGTCGAGGTTCCCCTCGTTTATGATGTGCTGCACCCGGTCAATGAGTTTGCGTGTCCGACTCTCCTCGACGTCTCCCGGTGTCGGGAGCGGGATGCGGGCAATCTTGATCCTGGTGTAGTTCTGGATCGTCCGGAGTTTGAAGTATTCCTTCGGGCCTACGAACGTGATGGCCCGGCCGGTTCGCCCGGCACGCGCCGTCCGGCCGATGCGGTGGATGTAATACTCGATGTCCTGCGGAACGTCGTAGTTGATGACGAGATCGACATCCTCGACATCGATGCCCCGGGCGGCGACGTCCGTTGCGACCAGAACGTCGATGCTCCCTGCACGGAACTTCGCCATCACCCGGTCGCGGAGGCTCTGCTTCATGTCCCCATGGAGGCCTTCGGCGAAGTAGCCCCGGGCCTGGAGGTGGGCGGTCAGGTCGTCGACACCCTTTTTGGTGTTCGAGAAGACGAGCGTCAGTTCGGGATCGTACATATCGAGCAGCCGGGAGAGGATCTCGAGTTTGTCGCGGCTCCGGACCTCCAGGTAGAGCTGCTCGATCTGCGGGACGGTCACCTCCCGGCGTGTGACGGATATGAACTCCGGGTCTTTCTGGAACTTTCTTGAGATCTCGAGGATTGGTTTTGGGAGGGTTGCCGAGAAGAGGACTGTCTGGCGGTCGTCCGGGGTCTCGGCAAGGATCTTCTCGATATCCTCGCGAAAGCCCATATCGAGCATCTGGTCCGCCTCGTCGAGGACAACGATGCGCACCTTCTCAAGCGTCAGCGTCCCGCGGTCGAGGTGATCGATCACCCGGCCCGGCGTCCCGACAACGATCTGGGCACCGCGCTCCAGTCCTTTGAACTGCCGCTCGATCGGCTGACCGCCGTAGATCGGGAGGATCAGGATCCCTTTGCGGTACTTCGCCAGGCGAGCGAACTCCTCGGCGGTCTGGATGGCAAGTTCGCGGGTGGGGGAGAGGACGAGAACCTGTGTATCCCGGCTGTCGGCGTCGACCTGCTCGATCGCCGGGACGCCGAATGCGGCTGTCTTTCCGGTCCCGGTCTGAGCCTGGCCTGTCACGTCGCGCCCTTCAAGTATCACCGGTATTGTGCGTATCTGAATCGGCGTGGGCTCCTCAAAGCCCATATCTTCTATTGCGCGGAGCATCTCCTGTGAGATATTGAGATCCTGGAAGGTTACGCTGTTTTCCATTCTTGTATACCTTGGTGTTCACGTCTCTTTATATGTCGCATTGTATTTCCCTTCTGCGGGTACACCTAGCGGGGTGATTGCCCGAACCCCTCCACCAATTGCCGCCGCAATGATGCGGGAGGTTTACCGCCGCTACTTTGCCGCCCGTCCCGATCTCTTTGGGGTGTTGCTCCCGGACCTCCTGCCCCACGAGGTCTGTGGGGCTGCGCCTCCCGGTCGTGTGAAGGTGCTCTTTCTCGCGGAATCCCCGCCCTGGGTCGCCGGAAGGCACGAAGTCGCCGTGGCCGCCGACTGCAGACGTCCGGACTATCCCTACTTCTGGAACGACCGCTACGAGGCCGGGGCCCTCCGGGGCCCGCTTGCCGGAGGGCTTGCCGAGAACCTCTTTTACCTCCTCGGGCTCGATGGCGAGTCGCGCCGCGAGAACCTTGCGCTCTTCATTGAGGATGGGTTCTTCCTCGTCGATACGGTGAAGTGCATCTTTCGGAAGAACCGGAAGGGAGTCATCCCGGTGGACCTCGTCCGGCTGAGCGCCCGCGAGATCCTGGAGGCCGAGATCGCCGCCCTCGCCCCGGAGTACGTCGTCGCCCTCGGGGGCACGGCGCTTTCAGGGCTTCGCATGATCGAGCCGTACGCGACGGCGCTCGCCGGCGCCGGAACGATCATTGAGGTCTCACGAGAGGGCCTCCTTGAAAAGCCCCGTCTTCTCTGTCTGCCCTACCCGGGCTGGCGCAACCGGCAACACCAGGATCTGATCGAGTCGGGATTCTCAACCCTCCGCGATCTCGTGGCCTGACTGCCTCACCGGAGTTTCCTCTTCCCCTCCTCGTACATCCTCTCCTTCTGCCGGCGAAGCTCTGCGGCCGTCCTCTGCTCCTCAGGGGTCCCTCTCTCCTCGATCTGGATCTTCTGCGCCTCTGCCTCTATCTCGCGTGGGCTCTGGTACCCGGATGGTCTCACCAGTTCTCTGTCCTCCCGGTACTCGCCCTCGATCTGCTCCCGGCGCTCGGCTGCGACTGTTTCGGCCCCTGTAGCCACCGGGATCTCCTTGCCGCGAGCCTCGGCGACCTTCTTTAGCCGCACCTCAAGGACACCGTTCTTGAAGGTGGCGCGTGCCCCCTCTTCCCTGACGTCGGTGGGGAGGGAGACCGTCCGGGCGATCGCGCCGAACCTTCGTTCGCGCATGTGGTACCCGGCTTCCTTCTCCTCGTGGGATTCTTCCCGCCGGGCGGCGATCCGGAGCGTCCTTGGGTCCAGGAGCCGGACGGTTATCTCTTTCCTCTCGACGCCGGGAAGATCCGCGACGACCATGACGTCGTCCTCGTGCTCGACGACGTCGATCATCGTCCCTGCCCCCGGGACGGGTACCTGCTGCATAGACCCGGATATCCGCTCCATCGTGTCCCGAAACTGCCGCTGCATATTCGCGAGCATATCCTCAAACTCGCTCCAGGGCCCGCGGCCCGTTCTTCGCCATGCCATGGTTGCTCTCTCCTGCTCGTTGGCGGTCCCTGGTTGTGAGCACTTCATATATATGTAACTGTGCGCCGTGTGGCGAGCATATCATCCGACCCGGGACCGAGACGATCGACGGCATTGCGTTCGCTTAGAGGCCTGACGTCCACCTTGTCATCCGGGTTCCCCGGAGAGCCGCGTTTCCCTCATACAGGCCATCGTCGCCTCAAATCAATCGCCGTTTTGGCATCCTTTTATCCCCCGATGCCACCCTCCGGTATGAGCGAACTCTCGCCGGGCATGCCGGCACCCGATTTCTGCCTTCCGGATGCGGACGAGGAGACGGTCTGCCTCGGCGATCTTTCGGGCCGCTACGTTGTCGTTTACATCTACCCGAAGGATAACTCTTCGGAGTATACCCTCGAGGCCAGGTCGTTCTCCCGACTGGATACCCGGGTCTTCGGCATCAGCCCGGACTCTCCCGGGAGCAACAGGCGGTTTGCTGCAAAGCACAACCTCACCGTCCGCCTCCTCTCCGACCCCGACCACCGCGTCATCGAGGCCTATGGCGCCTGGGTCTTGAAGAAACTCTACGGGAGGGAGTACATGGGCGTCGAGCGGAGCACCTTCATCATCGATCCCGAGGGGAGAATTGCCGCCGTCTGGCGGAAGGTGAAGGTGAAAGGGCACGTGGCCGAGGTGCTGGCGAGGCTTGAGGCTCTCAAGGCTGTCGCCCGGTAGTGCGGCCTGGGGTCTCTTTTCCTGCCTCCCAGAGGTCGAGCTCCGGGCTCTACGAGTAGGGTCCGGAGAATATCTGTAGATCACCTACTTGTAGATGGCGCTCCGGTGCCCCACCTCGAGGACTAATATCAGGAGGCGCTCGTCCTCAATGGTGAGCACGACCCTGTACATGCCCACCCTGAGCCGGTAGACAGGCGTCCTGGAGAATCCGGCCAGTTTCTTAAGATGCCGATATGGGTTTTCCCGGAGCCCGGCGACGGACAAGATGATTCGGCGAGCTGCTGTGGGGGGGAGGCTTTTGAGATCTCGCCGAGCCCTGGCGGTGTAGATAACCGTGTAGGTCATCACTCTACACCGAACTCTTTCTTGATCTCGTCCTCGGAGTAGAGCCGGCCTGCCCGGATGTCCTCGAGAGCCTCCTCGATGCCCCTGATGGCCTCCTCTGAGAGGGGCTCGTCATCGATGGCCATATCGAGCAGGCGGGCAATAACATCGTTATAGGACTCTTTTGGGTGGCGTTTCAGGGCTTCCAAGCGGCTCTTGTTCTCGGGCGTGATCCAGACGGTGGTGGCAGACATATTAGTGTCTATAGGTCGTTGTAGGTTATGATATATTTGGTCTGGGGACCGGGCTCCTCATGACCGGCGCCCCCAGCCCGGTTGAGTTCTGCGAACTCTTCTCTTTCTTGCCCGCCTTCTCCGGCCTTCTCCAGCAGGTAGGCGACCGTCTCCCTCCTCAAACCCCTCCCCAACCGGGGGTTTGCCCGTGCACACAAACCCGTTCTTCTCGAGCACCCGTATGGACCCGATGAGTTGGGGGTCGGTCGCGGGGACCAGGTCCTGGCGTTCAGTGTGGATGCGGTGGGGGTCCCATCGGGGTCACTCCGGGTACATTTCGGTGCATACAACGACTCTTCCCCGGTGGCGCCATCCCCTCATCCCCCCTTGCACCCTCACATCCTCCTGCCCCCACGATCCGGCTCCGGGGGTGAGATGGCCGATACTCGCTTTACAGCCATCAGTTCTTTATTTCCGGCGTAAAAATTCCGATAAAAAGAATATCTCACCCTTCATCGAGTGCCTTGACAGGGCTGCCGCTCGCAACTCCCGGCGCCCGGATGAGGATTCATATGCCCCTCAACTTCCCGTTTCCAAAGACCGGGCTGATCCTGGCCCTCACTTGCCTGTATTGCCACGCTTGCCATCGCTTCTGCAGGTTGCACCGCCACGACCGACCCCGACCCCGACCCCGCCGACATCGCCCTCGTCGAGAAGATGCTCGACCTGAACAGGCGCCTCGCGGCGGCCCCGCATGAGAAGGAGGTGCTCGCCGGGATGATCGACGCGACCGACCAGGAGATCGATCGGCTGGTGTATGAGTTGTACGGGCTGACGGAAGAGGAGATCGCGGTTGTGGAGGGGGCCGTGTGAGATTTTACAACGATCCGTTAGAGATCAGCGTTGACGCCTGGGCAGAATTATTGGTAGATAGAACGGTGACAGAAGAACGCGATTTGATTGTGTTACGGTTGGTATATGAGAGCGAAAACCACGAAATGCATGCATCTGATATAGCGCCTTATTTAAATTATAGGGGACATGGACCGGTGAATTCTCAAATTGCTCGATTTAGGGCTCTGTTGAAACCCTCTTCCTTGAAGGCCATACTGCCTACTATCTTTGGTATCCGGGCGGCAGCTGGAGGTTATCCAGGGCATTTCAACAGAGCCCGATTTAGCAAACGTGTTGTTGAAAAGACTGGTGTTCAGCCGCCTAAACGAAAAAATGGATCAACTCGATGGTGGCACGTACCCTTTTTAGGTTACGATAAAAAGGATGGCACGTGTGCCTGGATCATGCGGCCTGAATTGGTGGGGGCGTGTGAACAGGTTTTCGGTCAAAGAGACTCAAAACTGGTTTACCCTGGAGAAATGGCTATCAAAGATAGCACTTTACTATCTGAAGGTGCTGTGAGTCAGATCTTTGTAAACCGTTACGAACGGAACCAACAGGCAAGAACCGCATGTATAGAACATTACGGCTGTCGTTGTGCCATTTGCGGTTTTGATTTTGAGGAGGTATACGGGCCGATAGGGCATAATAAAATTCATGTGCATCACCTCGTGCCTCTATCGGGAATACGACAGGAGTATAAGATCGACCCCGTGCGAGATCTACGTCCCGTATGCCCGAATTGCCATCTCATAATTCACAGTAAGAAAGAACCTTTCACAATAGATGAGGTAAGGGAACTGATCAGGTCCAGTAACAGGCAATAAGTGCTTTATATTGGTTCTCGTCTGTCCCGTCAGCAATCGATCTGATTGCTCAGGCACCTTTAGTGGCTGCAATATGTAGATCCCTTATTGTCTGGGAGAGAATTATTTATATTGAGAAAAAAGAACTCTCTATGTCACTCTACGACCGGTGGCAGGGATCAGAACTATCCGTTCTGGAAAAGGAGCTCATTTTTAACAGGGACAATACCGGTTTCGTTGAGTATGATACAAAAGACGGAAAATACTTTTACCTCCATCCTTCTCCGTTCCTGAACACTCCAAAAAGGGAGATCTTCTGTGCCGAGTCGTGCGATCCGCCGGCAGAACATACCTTCGTTGAGGTCGAGGTCGAATCCGAACGAGAATATACGCTCAAAGGACCCCATGACCGTATCACCGTGAAAACGATTTGCGGCTGGAAACCTTTCGATCCAAGTCCTCTGGCTGAGCGCAGAAAAATTATGGACTATGAAGAGATTGTGCATTATTTCACTCAGCCGTTCCGGGGGGAGGAGGAGACAATCGAACAGATTGCAAAATGTTCTGCACTCTTTTCGCTTCCTTCTCCTCCGATCGCCGATGAGGTGGGAGGAATCAACGCTGCCATCCTCGGGAAAAAGACACAATGGAACACTTTCAGAGGATTGATGAAGGTTATCCCTCAGGACTTCTTCCGGCCAGGCTCGCGGTATTACTACTACATATCCGATCAGGAGAGGTGTACAATCAAAAGAGGATGCGAGGAGGCGAACCGGGCGATCTACCGTCCAGATGAATACATCATGGATATTCCGCTCGTTGTCGAGGAAACCACACTTAACACACTCTCAAAAGATTACAAAGAACTCATACGCGAAGAACAGCCCCTCATAACGTCCTATATTCTTGATGCTCTTATCATCAAACCCGACCCGATGAGCACGGTTGAGAAGACGATAACCGACGCAGTACATACCATCCGCGAAGAGTACAAGCGAACCGGATACTCTCCTTACAAGCAAAACCTGGGCGATGCGGTCCCGAAACTGACTTCATCGCTCGCTCGACTCCAACAAACCTCGAAAGCCACCCCGTCCGACGTTAAGAATGTCGTCGAACTCTGGCTTGACATGCACTCGAAAGCGAACAAGATCTACTCTTCTCCGCTCAAAGTCGCAAAGCGATATGATCTACTCGACACCGCACGGAAATTGTACGTAGAACTCCATGACATCTATGGACTCGAATTCTGGATTCCACTCAACGAGGCTACGACCCAGACAACGTTGCATCCGGAGGAGTTCATGGTCTCTCTTGAATCACTGGTCTGGGCAGGATATGCCATGAGAAAATCAGGAGCCATAATGCTCCTCTAGGATTTAACGTGGTTCTGATGAGTGCCCAAAATCAGGTATCCAATATGTTACTAGGAAAAAGCGTTGGATTGATCCAATTACAGACCCGAAACCACGAGCGAAAGGGAAAATGTGGTTTCCGGTTGATATGCCTTTGTTCAGATACCGTGTTAAAAGGATTCCTCTAACTCATCCTCTGCCCAGTATCCTACAATTCCACCGACTCCGGCGCTTATCACCTCATTCCTCAGTGTTCGCACTTCAGCCGCCAGAGTTGCCGGCGGGCGGGCCGGATCCGATCGTTGTGGGTCACCCATGCCCCTCTAATATTTTTGTGGGTCAGATATTGTGTTTTGTGACCCATAATCCCCGGGATATGGTTTGTATATACTCAAATATACACAACGAACTTTGCGTATATCAGATCGGGATTTTGATATACACAAACTTCTTTGCGGATATCAGGGTATCCGAAACCGGTTCCCCCCGGTCACCTCAAACGTCGTGATGATCGGCCTTCTCCCGTCTTGCGGGAATTCTTCTAAATATAGTTCCGTAGCCTCTTTGAGGTTAGCTACCGCCCTCGCACCTACCGATGCTCAAGCTTCCGGTCCGAAAACGTGAAGCGTTTTCTCAAGTTCCGGTCTCTCAACCCCCCGCCCTCCCATAGAGCGTCATCCCTTGCGGTACTCTGCTCACGATACCCAAAAACCCGAACGGCCCCGGTAGAGCGGCAGGATTTGAAAAATCCTCGTTACCGTGCGGGTAAATGCCCGAAAAAAGAGAAAGGCTTTTTGTCGATTCGCATGCACTCCCACGTATGACTCATCGAGCAATGACCGTTCTCCTGATGGCGTCCGTTCTGCTCCTCGTCGCTGCAACGGGATGCATCGCCACAACGGAGGAGAAGAACGAGCCTCTTTCACCGGCCGACGAGGCTTACGCCCGGGGGCTCGCCGAATACGAGGCCGGCAACTACCGGATTGCCGAAGAACGGTTTACGGAGGCCTACACCCTCTATAAGGCCGCCGGGGATACGGAGAAAGCGCTGGCAGCGCGGAACGGCATCTTCCGGGCGAACCGGACATACCTGGAGTTCCCGTTCGACCGTAGCGCCGCAGAGGCGGCGATGCGGGAGAGAATCCCCGGGATCACCGATGCCGAGATAGCCGATTGGCTGGATAATCGTGCCCAGATGCTCGTCTCGGAGAACGAGACGCTCTACTACTTCGACGTTGCCGGGAACTACCTCTACGCGCACCCCGGGTTGATGCAGGAGCTGAAGGTGAGAGATCTTGACTTCGACTACGTCGGCCGGTTCGCCTGGGCAGAAGATCGGCCCAACGGGACCGGGCCGTACGTGAATCCGGTCCGTTACGCGGGGGTCGAGCGGCTCGAAATCCCGCACGAGGCGCTTCCCTCAACCGGCATCCTGAAGATCTGGCTCCCGCTCCCGGTCGAGACGGACTCGCAGAGGGACGTCACCGTCACGAACCTCTCGTATCCGGAGTACATCGTAAAGGGCCCGTTCACCACGGGGGATATCGGCTACGTCTACTACGAGATCCCGGTCGATGCGGTCAACGGCGACCTCGTCATCACGGCGGATATCGCGTTCACCTCCTACGAACAGATCTTTGAGGATATCGACCCGGCATTGGTCGGAGAGTACAACACAAGCGATCCGGAGTACCTGCTCTACACGAGGTCCGAGCGAAACATCGAGATCACGGACGCGATCCGTGAGAAAGCGATGGAGATCGTCGGGAACGAGACTAACCCGCACCTGCAGGCGCAGATGATCTACTACTACATCATCAAGACCTACCCCTACAGCCACGTTCCGCACATCTCGCTCGATGCCCGTGAGCCAAAAGCAGCTGAGTCCACGCATATGTTCGAGACCGGCCACGGCGACTGCGGCACCCAGAGCATGCTCTTTGCCGCGCTCTGCCGGTCGCTCGGGATCCCTGCCCGTGCCACCGGCGGCTACCAGATGATCCTGGCTGAGACGCCCAGCCCCCACTTCTGGGCAGAGTATTACCTGCCCGGCTACGGCTGGGTCCCGAACGACCTGACGCTTGCCGATGCGGCCGACTGGGTCGTCATGCCCGAGGAGAAGCGGACCGCGTTCAAGGACTATTACGCGGCAAACCTCGATCCCGCACGCCTGGTCATCCAGAAGAATGTCGACGCCCCGATGGACCCTGCCCTGCCCGACGATGCCGTCACCTTCCGAATCGTCAGGCAGGTTCCGGCGGTCGTCTCGGATACGGCGGACTACGACATCGATCTCTTCTGCGCGGATAATTTCAGGATCAGCCTTGAGGCCGTCGACTGATCCCACCCTTTTTTTGCACGGGCTGCTCTTTCCCGTGGGCATGCTGGCCCCTTATAATCCTGGATCGGAAACTCCGTATTGTAGTCCTAATCTAGATTAGGATCTCAGCGGCAATGAGCGGACCAGGCATCGAATCGTGCACTGCACACCGCAAAAAGTGTGGGTTGCCGGCCTTCCGTTATAGTGGACCTCCGGCCGGCCCCGGCGGGGTGCTACCTGCCGGCACCTCCGCTGTATAGATCTCCCATTGATCGGTGTTGTTGCCCATCCAGACGACCCTCCCCGCGGAGATATCCGGGAGTGACTGGTCGTACTGGTCCTCGACGAGCGGCGTCTCCACCCCGGTGCGGATGTCGTAGACGTAGAGGTCCAGGTTCCCGTTCCGCCAGTCCGAGTAGACCACGTAGTCCCCGTCGACCGCGACAGCGTCGGGCTCCCCGGACTCACCGGTCACCAGGGTCGTGTTATCCGTCGTCAGATCGTAGAGGTACACCGCCGTCTGGATGTTGAGGGATTTGATCCAGGCGACGCGGTTCCCGTCGCTCGAGATGTCGGGGTACACGTCCTCGCCCGCACCGCCAAGAAGCATAATCCTATCCATTCCTGGGGCCGCTACCGCTATATCGAGGTCCCCATCATCTGTCTCGTTGTCCGCCCAGATGAACGTCTCGGCGGCGGTGTCTGGCCAGAGCTGCAGGTACCGGTCCATAGTCGCGGGCATGGTGGTCCCGTTTGCGATATCATAGACGTAGACATCGCCGAGCTCGTCCCCGGCCACCCAGACCACATAATTCTCCGAGACGCCCGGTAGCCCAGGTCTCCCGGTCTCGTTCGCCACCTGCTGCAGCGTGCCGGAGGAGATCTCGTAGAGGTAGATGCTGGTCTCTCCCTGCGGGTTCTCCGCCGTCCAGACAACATAATCACCGCTGATGGCAAGCTCGTCCGACAGCATGAGGGGCCTCGACGCTTCGTCGGAGATCACCGTCGTGTTCCCTGTAAGGAGATTGTGGAGGTGCACCGACGAAGTGTTCTCGTCGAACCAGGCGACCTGGTTTAAGGAGATCACCGGGTTGAGTTTGTTTCCCGGGCCGCTGGAGAGCTGCATAACTGTGCTCGCCGTAGCGTTCTGTGGGGCGGGTATCTGATCCTGCGGTGGCCTCACCCCCGGGACCTGCTGTGTCGGTGCGGTCGCGGGCGGCTGCTCGCGTCCCGGCGCGACCGTCGGCTGCGCAGGAGTGGTCGTCTGCGTCTGCGTCGGTGTCGGCGGCGCGGTCGTTGGCGCTGGAGTCTGCGTGGGTTCGGCTGTCGGCGTAACCGGAAGGATCCCAACCGGTTCCTCCGGGAGCATCCCTATCGGCTGCCGCACTGTTGGTGTCGGTGTCGGCGTCGGGGGTTGCGGAGGCCCGATCACCGGCGGCGACTGGATGGGCTCTATTGGGATCACCTGGGCCGAAGCGAGTCCGGTCAGAAAGGCTATGGTGATGACGGCGGCGATCATCACCCTGCATACCATACTGTTCATACACATACGCTCACTCACCTGCTGCCCGCTCTCCTGCTTCAGAGGAGGGGGCCTGGGGCGTGCGACCTCAAAGCCCGTCTGCGGCCTTCCGTGATGGATGATGAGTGCAGGCCGGGATCTCACCGGCAGCGCCTGTGCCGCCGGGTATATGCATCTCCCTTTGGCCCTTCTCGAACAGGGCGATCTCCCTGACGATGATGTTTGGTGCGGTTATCCGTGGTACTGGTGGTCCACGCCGCGGTGGAATCGTGGATGGATATCATAAAGTTTACCGTGATGGCAGCAGGGATCCAGACCAGCCCCGGTACGGGGGCGGCGGACCGTTCTCCCCGTTCCTCGCTGTCACGAAGCCCCATTCACCGGCACAGATGGGCTCCATCCTGAAGATGCGGCGAGGCATCGAACCGGATCGCTCGCCCATAGACGGGGTCTTCCCGTGAGGGCGGTTAAAGTGTGTGGCCGGCAGCGGGCAGAGCCGGGCTTCTCCCCGGATACCAACCATTAAGTGATCTCAGGATTACGGGGGGGCCGCAGCCTGGCTGCAGATGGTGAAGTGAGATGGAGGAACAACTGAGCACACCTTCCTACCAGGTGTATACGAAGGGCATCGACTACCCGAAGTCCAAGCAGGAACTCATCTCCTACGTCAAAGAAAAGAACGCTCCAGACGCCGTGGTCCGCGTCATGGAGGCGATGGAAGAGAAGCAGTTCACCTCGGCGACCGATCTCGCCCGGGCCTTTGGGGAGGCAAAAGACCGTCTTGAAGGGCGACGGTGACCCACCTACCCGCATGGCGGGCTTAAAGCACGTCCTCTTTTTTTGACCGGTAGGTCCTCCCTCTCCTGTATCATCTTGTCGATAGCGTAGATGATCACGATCATCGGTGCCGTGCACGCCCGGGGAACGTTGCAGGGGCAAAACGGCGACTTTTTCGGCACTTATTTATGCGGACCTGCACGATGATTATGTATGCGCCATCCCGTGGAGCGGTTTGAGCACTTAGTCTATGTTGCGCTGATTGCATTCCTGATTGTGCTGCTCTTTTTTATGCTCCTTGAACTTGGGTGGATGGTGGCCGTGGGGATCTTTGAGATCTCCGTCTACCGGCTCGACAGCGGGGAGATCTTCGGCCTCCTTGGTCACTTCCTGCTGGTCCTCATCGGCCTCGAACTCCTGGAGACGATACGAGCGTACCTCGACCGGGGTGAGTTCCACGTCGAGATCGTCATTCTCGTCGCGATCATCGCCATCGCAAGAAAAGTCATCCTCCTCGAATCTGCGGATACAGGCGAACTCGTCGGCGTTGCGCTGCTCATCATCGCCCTCTGCAGTGGCTATTTCCTCGTGCGCCGGGCGAGGGTGCTGCCCTCTCCCCTGCCGGACGACGGTGCGCCCTCGCCGGCGGAGCGAAAAGAGTCGTAGCTCGGCGGTGGGGTCCGGCTGCCCTACTGCGCAAGGATCTTCTGCTTCTCCCGCTGGAACTCCTCCTCCGTCAGGGCCCCCATCTGCTTTAACTCAGCAAGCTCCCTGAGCTGGGCCATCTTCTCCTCCTGGGTCATGCCCGTCGGGGCGGGCGCCTGCTCCTCTGCCTGCGCCTGCGCCGTCTTCTTCATCTCCCTCTCCCGCATCTTCTTATCGACAGCACGGGTAGTCACGGTGGCTGTCCCCGCGATCACCGCGGTGCGGGCCACGGTCCCGATAAGGCCCGGCCGGCCGACTCTCATGGTGCCGCCTCCAGCGCTTTCTGCTCTTCGGGCTTCCATGCCAGCGCGGCATCCACCGTCTCTTTCGGGATGCGCTCGCCCGCGATCAGCCTCCCATTCGCGGCGAGAACGGCGTCGCGGAACCTCGTCGCCCAGACGTGCTCAAAGAGGAGCAGGGCCACGGAACTGTTCTTCTCCATGACCTCGCCGACCTTCTTTACATCCTCGTCGGAAAAGAGCGTGCTCGCCTCCCGTGCGAGCGGGGCGAACGCCTCCGCCGCCTCCTTCTCGAGGTCGGCAAGCTCCATCACGCTGAGGTTGCCCTGCTCATCTTTCCTCATAAAGACCAGATCGATGATGCGGATGATGCCCTTATCGACCACCTCGCGCAGTGCCGGGATGATATCGCCTTTGAACTGGTTTCCTGGGAATTCGACGACTATGTACTCCACCGGACCAAGGGACATACTGCACCTCCGGGGCAGGATGCCTGTCCGATTATATAACTCAACCTGCTGGGTACCTCGCCGTCTTCTCTTTCGTGCTCTTCGTGAGACGCCTGCCCTTCTCCGATTGCTCGGTAAACCCACCCAGGATCTCGTAGATGGCAAGGATGATCCCGACCTCCACGAACGTCATGACAGCCAGGATGAAGGCGGGGTCGAGACCAAGCCCCATACCGACGAAGGCGGCGTTCGCCGGGAGAAGGAGGGTGGCGACGACCTCTACCGCCGAACCGGCGGGGCTCCGGGCACCGGCGTTGCGGGCAGCATGAACGCGGCTGCAAGACCCACGAGAGCGAACACCGCCAGGACAACCAGGGCAAGGGCGTAGCCCAGGTTCCCCTCAACAAGGCTGGAGACGATGACGGTTCCTGCAATGGCCACGCCGAGCGATGAGCCCAGGTTCGAGACGCTGCGAGAGAGGCCCGATATCTCCCCCTGGTCCTCTTCGGGGAAACTGGACTGGACGACGGTGACCGAGGATGTCAGCATGACCCCGACGCCCAGACCGACCAGAAAGAGGCCCGGCACGAACGTGAAGACGTTGGACGTCTCCCGTACCAGCAGCAGCAGGAGGAAGACGCCAGCTACTGTCACGATAAACCCCGCCCGGATCAGCGTTGCCTGGGAATACTTCCGCGCCAGCCTGCCCGCGGCCATCGAGGAGAGCAGAATGCCGATCGTGGCCGGCGTAAGGATCAGGCCGGTCTCGATCGCGCTGTAGCCCCGCACGGTCTGCACATAGACGGAGACCACAAAGGAGAGGCCTAAGAGGACCAGCCACTGGATGTTCTGCGTGATGAGACCGAGATTGGATGTGCGGTTCTTAAACATCCTGGTGTGCAACAGAGGCTCCTTGCCTGCCCGTTCCATGGATCGGATATGCCAGAAGAACCAGATCAGCAAAATCGCTCCGATGAACACGAAGACCCATACCGGCGAGATGCCGCCTTCCGGGATCACGACCGTGCTGCCGATGACGAAATCCTGGCTGGCCTTGAACCAGCCGTACGTCGAGGCCTGCAGGATGCCGACCACCACAAAGAAGAGTCCCGCCGCCGAGAGGATGGTTCCGACGATGTCGAAACCGGGTTTCTCGCCCTGGACACCCGGGTCGACGATCTTTCGGCTCTGGATGATGATTATTCCGACGACAAGGGCCTGCACGACAAAGGCTGCCCGCCAGCTGATCGCGGTGGTGATGATCCCGCCGACCAGGGGACCTGCTGCCGCCCCGACCCCGCCCGCCGCACTGATCGCACCGAAGGCGCGGGCGCGTGAGGTGAGGTCGGGAAAGAAGACGGTTGCGAGGATATACACCGGCGGGATCAGCAGCGCGGTCCCGATGCCTTCGAGGAGCGAGTAGCCGAGGATCAGGATCCCGAGCCCCGGTGCCGCTGCCGCTACCAGTGCTCCCACCCCGTAGACGAGGAGGCCTCGCCTGAAGAGGTACGTGCGGCCCAGGATATCCGTCAACTTGCTGCCGGGGATCATCAGGGCTGCCATGGTAAGCGTAAAAACGGCGATGGTCGTCTGGACGCCGCTGACCGTCGTCCCCAGATCGGTGGCGATGTTGGTTATGGCCACGTTCATGTTGGAAGCAGCGTAACTGCAGATGAACTGGGCCAGCGCAAGCGGCAGGAGCACGCCCTGCGGGGTTGCGGTTGCTGTCCCGGGAGCCGGATCTGCGGTAGTATCCATCGTATCAGCCCTCGAATCGAATGTGTCAGATGGACCCGGTGTATATTAATGTAATTGCCCGGGCAGTGTACCCTCTGTACGGGAAAGCGGAGGGCCGATCCGGCGGCAACGGCAAGCATATCGTGGTCAGTTTTCCGTTCGAGTTGATGTGTTCCCCCGCTATCACAAATAAGAGACCTCAGGCGCTGCATAGTGCCGTTAGGGCAACCCGAAATTAAATTCTCCAAAAAATATATCATGTTCAGGATGGTCTGGCTCGCGCATGACACTGAGAACGTTTGTACCCGGGACGTCCGAGGGGCGGCGGCTGCTCGAGATCCGCGACGACGGTATCCCCTGGCGGCGGTGGGGGCCCTACCTGAGCGAGCGACAGTGGGGAACGGTGAGGGAGGATTACGGGGAGGACGGCAATTCCTGGGCCTACTTCACGCACGATCAGGCACGGTCCCGCGCTTACCGATGGGGGGAAGACGGGATTGCCGGCATCTCCGACGATACCCAGCGCCTTTGTTTTGCGCTCGCCCTCTGGAACGGTAATGATCCCATCCTCAAGGAACGGCTCTTCGGTCTGACCAACAGTGAGGGAAATCACGGGGAGGACGTGAAGGAGTACTACTACTATCTCGACAACACCCCGTCGCACTCCTACATGAAGTACCTCTACCGGTACCCGCAGGCCGCGTTCCCCTACAACGACCTTGTCGAGACGAACCGGCAGCGTAGCCGGTATGACCTGGAGTACGAACTCATCGACACCGGCATCTTTGCCGACGACCGCTACTTCGACGTCTTCGTCGAGTACGCGAAGGCAACGCCTGAGGATATTCTGGTGCAGATCACCGTGCATAACCGCGGACCTGAGGAGGCATCCCTGCACCTGCTACCCACCCTCTGGTTCCGCAACACCTGGTGGTCCGGGGAGGGCGCAAAGAGACCAACCCTCCAGAAGGCGGAGGGTCCATCGGGGATCGGTGTCGTTCAGGCCGGCCACCCGGACCTCGGGCAGCGGTATCTCTCCTGTGAAGGCGCCCCCGACCTGCTCTTCACCGAGAACGAGACCAACACGGAGCGGTTGTTCGGGATGCCGAACGCCTCGCCGTTCGTAAAAGACGGCATCAACGACTACATCGTCAAGGGGCGGACCGATGCCGTGAACCCTGAAGGTGTCGGGACCAAAGTTTCCGCACATTACCGGTTGACCCTCGCTCCGGGGGAAGCGCAGACGGTACGGCTGCGGCTCGCCCAGACCCCGCCCTCCGGGGAGGCACCGTTCGGGAGCCCCTTTGAGAACGTGCTCGCACAGCGGCAGAGGGAGGCGGACGCATTCTACGAGAACATCACCCCTCCATCGGTCGGCTCCGATGCGGCGAACGTGATGCGTCAGGCACTTGCCGGCATGCTCTGGACGAAGCAGTACTACCTCTATGAGGTCGACCGCTGGCTGGATGGGCACGATCCGGGCCAGCGGTCCTCGCTCAGGAACAACTCGTGGTTCCACATGATGAATGCCGATATCATATCGATGCCCGACAAGTGGGAGTACCCGTGGTATGCGGCATGGGACCTGGCATTCCATACTGTTGCCCTTGCCATGGTGGACCCGGACTTTGCCAAAAACCAGCTCGACCTGATGCTGCGCGAGCGCTACCTGCATCCGAATGGCCAGATCCCGGCCTACGAATGGAACTTCAGCGACGTCAACCCTCCCGTGCATGCCTGGGCCGCTCTGTTCATATACCGCACGGAGAAGGAACTTCTCGGCGCGGGGGACGTGCAGTTCCTGGAGAGAATATTCCAGAAATTGCTGATGAACTTCACCTGGTGGGTGAACCGCAAGGACCGCACCGGCCAGAACGTCTTCGAGGGCGGGTTCCTCGGCCTGGACAACATCGGGGTCTTCGACCGCAGTGCACCCCTGCCCACGGGAGGATACCTGGAGCAGGCCGACGGGACGGCATGGATGGCCCTCTTTGCCCAGACAATGCTGGAGATTGCCTCTGAACTCGCCGTCCACGATCCAGTCTACCAGGAGATGGCGACCAAGTTCTTCGAGCACTTCGTCTGGATCGCCGCTGCGATGAACAGCCTGGGTGAGAACCAGGAGGGGATGTGGGACGAAGAGGACGGCTTTTATTATGATCTCCTCCGCCTGCCTGACGGCAGTGCAACCCGCCTCAAGGTGCGGTCCCTGGTGGGGCTGCTGCCTCTCGCTGCAAGCACGGTCTTTACCCGGGAGATGGTCGAGCAGATGCCGGACTTCATAGAGCGGGCTCGATGGTTCAACCAGTACCATACGCGTATGGCGTCCACCATCTCGAACATCGGCCGGACCGGTGTCGGGGGACGGCTCCAGCTCTCGCTCCTCACCGAGGAGAGGCTGCGAAGGGTTCTTTCGCGAATGCTGGACGAGAACGAGTTCCTGAGCGATTACGGGATCCGGTCGCTTTCCCGTGCGCACCTAAAGAACCCCTACGTCTTTTACCTGGACGGGCAGGAGTACCTGGTCGAGTACCTGCCGGGGGACTCCGACTCGAGCATGTTCGGCGGGAACTCCAACTGGCGGGGCCCCATCTGGTTCCCGATGAACATCATGCTGATCCGGGCGCTGCTGAACCTCTATGGCTACTACGGGAATGATTTCACGGTAGAATGCCCGACCGGGTCGGGGAACCGGATGAACCTCTACCAGGTGAGCGAGGAGATTGCACGGCGCCTGACCCGGGTATTCCTCCGCGACGAGAGCGGTCGCCGTCCGGTCTTTGGCTACGCCCGGAAGTTCCAGGACGACCCCCACTGGCGCGACCACCTCCTTTTCTACGAGTACTTCCATGGGGATAACGGAGCCGGGATCGGTGCCAGCCACCAGACCGGGTGGACGGGGCTCGTTGCCCGGATCATCCAGCTCTTCGGGTATATGAGTCCTGAACAGGTACTGGGGGAGGAAGCACGGAAGCTCGTTTACAGGAAAGAGGGTTCTCCTCCCCCACCGGTGGAGGGGCCTGCCGCCAGATAAGGGATATACAGGCCCGGAAAGGCGGCCCGGTCCGGCGAAATCCTCCTCGCTCCGCCGGACCGGGCCGGATGGGTGAGGACAGATACCTATATATGGCGGCACCGTGCCCTCCGCACGGTGTTGTCATGGTTAACACGCAGTTTGGTGCCGGTTCCGTTGAACCCGGCGCTGCTCTGGCTCCGTCACGCTGGCTCGTCCTGCTGCTCGGCATTATCGCGGTCATCTTTGGCGTTCTCTTCTTCATCTACCCCATCCCAACGCTGGAGATCCTTGTCATGTTCCTCGGCCTGTACTGGTTGGCGAACGGTATCGTCGTGTTCATCAACCTGTTTACGGATAAAACCGGCCGGGGCTGGAAACTGCTCGTCGGTATCCTCGGCATCCTCGCAGGAGTCCTCGTGCTCACTTATCCCCTCTACAGCGCTATCCTCATCCCGACCGTCTTTGCCATCATCATCGGCGTGGAGGGGCTGATCATCGGGGCCGTCTACATGGTGCGGGGATTCTCCGGCGCCGGGTGGGGAACGGGGATCCTCGGCATCCTGAGCATCATCTTCGGCCTGGTCCTGATCGCAAACCCCCTCGTCGCGGCTGTCGGCCTGGTGCTGCTCCTTGCGGGGCTCGCCATCGTCGGCGGCATCGCGGCGATCGTCGTTTCATTCCGGTTGCCGGGGTGAAGGAGGGGAGGGGTCGGATGGTGTCCCTGGCGTGGAGGCACGATCTTTCCCCCTCTTTGCCCGTAAAGGTGTATTACGTTACCGCTTTCTCCGGTATGAGGGCGTGCGGGAGCGTCGTTGTGTAGTACCCGTAATACATCTGGATAATATTATATAACTGCAGTTATCATTCGGCTCCGGGCAGTCATTCTGCCCGGGAGATGGGTATGAAGAAAACGGGAGTACTGTTCATCGCGCTGGTCCTTGTCCTGGCCTGCGCCGGTGCCGGATGCGTCCAGCCTTCAGAGCAGGAGGCGGAGGCGCAACTCTGCCAGGATCTCGGAGACCTCAGAGCAGCGCTTGAGAGCATGGAGAACACCAGCCTGAGATCCACTGTCGGAGATCTCCGGGAGGGACGGGACCAGGTCCGGTCCGCTATGGAGAGTGTCAGGGAGTCCGCGGGCCAGGTCGCTAACGTCCGGGTCGACGAACTCAATGCGGCGTATGAAGACCTCGATCAGGCCGTAGAGAACCTCCCCAATGATGCGACCGCCGTTGAGGCCATTCAGACCATCCGCCCGCAGATCCAGGCCGTCCGGGCGGAGCAGCAGAACCTTTACGCGAGCCTGAATTGCACGGAGCAGTGAGTATTGCGAACGTTAGGGTCCGGCGGGAGGGCGCCCCCCGCCTTCCACGTCATGGCGAAACCGGCCGGGGCACGGTGCAACCTCGACTGTGCCTACTGTTTTTACAAAGAGAAGAAAGGACTGTACCCGGACGGCACCTTCAGGATGACCGATAAGGTGATGGAGGAGTACATCCGCCAGACCATCGCGGGGCACACCGTGCCGGAGGTGACGTTCGCCTGGCAGGGGGGAGAGCCGACCCTGATGGGACTTCCGTTCTTTCGGCGGGCGGTGGCGGTCCAGAAGAAGTATGCCGGGCCGAAAACCCGCATCGAGAACACCTTCCAGACGAACGGCCTCCTCCTTGACGATAAGTGGTGCCGGTTCTTCCGCGAGAACAGGTTCCTCGTCGGCCTCTCGATGGACGGCCCCCGCGACCTCCATGACGCCTACCGGCGGGACCGACAGGGCTGCGGCACGTTCGACCGGGTCGAGAAAGCCGCCCTTCTCCTCCAGAAGCACCGGGTCGCATTCAACATCCTCTGTGCGGTCACGAGCACGAATGCCGATCATCCCCAGGAGGTCTACCGGTTCTTCCGCGACGAACTCGGTGCACCCTACATCCAGTTCATCCCCATCGTCGAGCGTGAGGACGGGAGCAGAGTCTCCGACCGGTCCGTCCGGCCGGACCAGTGGGGCCGGTTCCTGATCGAGGTCTTTGATGAGTGGGTCAGGAGGGACGTCGGCCGGTTCTTCGTCCTGAACTTCGACTGGGCGCTCGCGGGCTGGCTCGGGATGGCAGGATCGGTCTGCGTCTTTGCCCCCACCTGCGGCCTTGGGGTGGCGCTCGAGCATAACGGCGACCTCTACTCCTGCGACCACTTCGTCGAACCGGACCACCTCCTCGGCAACATCCTCGCAACACCGCTCGCTGAACTCGTAGCCTCCGAGAAACAGCGGCGGTTCGGGGCGGCCAAGCGCGGGACGCTCCCCCGGCAGTGCCGGGAGTGCAGGTTCCTTTCCGTCTGCAACGGCGAGTGTCCAAAAAACCGGTTCGTCGATGGGGGCTTGAACTATCTCTGTGAAGGGTATCGGGCGTTCTTCTCCCACGCCGACCGCCCGATGCGGATGATGGCCGGCCTGCTCCGGCGGGGGCGGCCCGCGGGCGAGGTGATGCCGATGCTCGCGGCAAAGGTGGGGCGGAACGAGCCCTGTCCCTGCGGGAGCGGCCAGAAGTACAAAAGATGCTGTGGGAGAAGGGGGGCATTTAGTCCCGCTTGATCCAGGCAGCAACCTCCTTCTCATGGTCGACATAGCGCTCGCCGCTGACATCGATCACCACCCGCTCGATGGTCCCGCCCGTAAAGGCGAAGGGTGCGGCATAGTCCGGCGATACTGGCGACCCGCTGTCCCGGCCGACGCAGAGCCCGTCGCCGGTGAGGCCGAAGTATCCGGGCTGGGTCATGATCCGTCCCTCCCCCACCTTCTTCATGTCTATGTAGAGTGTGAGAGTGCCCGTGGCGCTCCCGGTATCAGGTTCGACACCGTCCTTTGTAAACTCCGCCGTGAAGACGTGCCGGCCGGCGGGGACGGTGCTGCTTGAGGAGATCTTCTGGATCACGTCCCCGAGCCAGTTGTAGACGTAGTGCAGTCGCCCATCGGCAATGTAGAGGCTATGCCCGCCCCCGACACCCCCGTGGGCAAAGAGCACTCCCTGCGCTTCCGGCCCGTCGATGACGGCGCCGGCCGCGATCGCATACGACCGCCCCCTAATACTGACCGCCACCGACTCGGGAACCTCGGCGGTATTGGGATAGTAGACGTAGCGGTTCCTGGGCCTGGATGGCTGGGGGCGCGGTGTCGAGATAAGCTCCAGTGCATTGCGGTCATCAATCGGCATACCGTTGTAAACCCCTGCATAGTAGAACCAGAGCCCCTTGAGGAGCTCAAGCACGTCTCTTTTTTCGTCCGCAAGGTTCTGCGTCTGGGTCCGGTCTTCTTTTAGGTTGTAGAGTTCCCAGACGTCGTGCTCGTAGTTGCCCCAGCCCGAGAGGGGCGGATGGACGGTGCATGCAAGCCAGCCCTGGTGGTAGATCGCCCGCTGGCCGAGCATCGCGTAGAACTGGGTCTCCCGTCCGGGGGCATCGGGGTCATCAAAGGTGGCCCTGAAACTCTCCCCCTCGATCGGGCTCTGGGTATAGCCCTTCAGCACCTCCGGCGGCTCGATCCCCAGCAGGTCGTAGAGCGTCGGGACGATGTCCACGGCGTGGATGTACTGGTGGCGTATCTCTCCTTGGGCGCTGATGCCCCGGGGCCACGCAATCAGGCACATATCCGCAATGCCGCCTTCGTACCCGGCAAACCGCTTCCAGTAGGGGAACGGGGTGTCGAACGCCCACGCCCAGCCGGTGCAGTAGTGGTTGTACGCCCTGGGGCCGCCGAGCTCGTCGATGTGCGGCAGGTTTGCCTCGACTGTGTCGGGGACGTTGTTGAAGAACTTGTTCTCGTTGAAGGAGCCGCTTGGACCGCCCTCGGCGCTGGAACCGTTGTCGGATACGACGACGATGATGGTGTTCTCAAACTGCCCGGACTCCTCGAGATAGTCGAGGATCCGCCCAATTTGAGCGTCGGTGTAGGTGACATAGCCGGCAAAAACCTCTGCCATGCGGATAAAGAGCCTCTTTTCGTCCTCGGAGAGCGAGTCCCAGGGCGGCACGAAGTCGAGAGCCGGCCACGGCTGGCCGTCCGGCCCGGTCGTTCCCGGCTCGCCGTGGGGATTGATGGGGGAGAGCCGGGTGTTTTCCGGGAGCAATCCCATCTTCTTTTGGTTCTCGAGGATCTGCTCACGGATCTTCTCGTAGCCCATATCGAACCGGCCTTTGTAGCGGTCGGCCCATTCCTTGAAGACGTGGTGCGGGGCATGGGCGCAGCCGGGGCAGAAGTACATGAACCAGGGTTTTTCGGGGGCAATCACCTTCGCGTCGCGGATGAACTCGATCGCTTTATCGGCGATATCCCTGGAGAAGTGGTAGCCGTCTTCCGGGCGGTAGGGCTGGTCTATCGGGTGGTTGTCGTAGACGAGGTCGGGGTACCACTGGTTGGTCTCCCCGCCGAGGAACCCGTAGTAGCGCTCGAACCCCCGCCCGAGCGGCCAGCGCCCCTTCCACGAGGACATATCGGTCTCCTCGGCCGGGGTCAGGTGCCACTTGCCGATGGCGTAGGTGTTGTAGCCCCGCTCGTTCAACACTTCCGAGATAAACCCGTTCTCGAACGGAATACGGGCGGATAACCCCGGAAAACCGGCGGACGCCTCGGTGATGCAGGCCATGTTGTTGCTGGTTGCGTTGCGCCCGGTCAGCAGGCTCGACCGGGTGGGCGAACAGAGCGCCGTGGTGTGGAAGTTGCTGTAGCGTATGCCCATATCGGCGATGCGCCGCATTGTGGGCGTCTCGATAGGGCCGCCGAATACGTCCATAGCCCCGTAGCCGACGTCGTCCCAGACGATCATCAGGATGTTTGGGGCATCCGCCGGCGCCTGCGGCTGCAGGTAGGGGCCCCAGTCTGGCACGGAATCCCGGATATCGAGATTGGCCGTGCCCTTCCAGCTCTTGGACATCTTGCACTCTCCATGCTGTGAGCGCCGTCTTGGGTGCCATCACGGATTAATCACTTTCGATGCCCGGATCCGGGGGTCGCAACCGGGCCGGCAGCGCCCCGATAACCGGACGGCTCCTGCTCGTTATGGCGGGATCTGCCATTCTGGGGCGCATAACCGCAGACCTGCACTGCGCAGTAACCATAATGTGTGAGCAGTGTGATTGGCGACGGCAGCCTGTGGGTGATGTCCATGTTGCGAAGGAGAGCGGAAGGCGGTCTAGCGCGGCGTAAAGAGGCCGGCGGGGCGCACCGGTATAAGATGCGCGAGAAACTCGTCTCCATCGGGGACGACTACTGGATCGAGGATCATGACGGAAACAAGGCGTTCAAGGTGGACGGAAAAGCCCTCCGGGCGAGGAACACCCTGATCATCCAGAGCAAGGAGGGGCAGGACCTTTACAAGATCCAGGAGCGGATGCTCCGGGTCAAGGATACGATGGAGATCGAGAAGGGCGAAGGCGGCACGGCGGCGACTATCAAGAAGGCGATGATCGCGCCGCTCCGGGAGCGGTGGACGGTCAGCATTCCCGGAGAGGGCGACTGGGAGGTCCAGGGGAACATCCTCGATCACGAGTACCATATCGAGGCCGGGCGGCGGGAGCGGGTTGCCGAGGTCTCGAAGAAGTGGTTCCGGATCCGGGACACCTACGGCGTTGAGGTGGAGCCGGGGCACGACGATGCGCTCGTCCTCGCCGTGACGGCGGCGATCGACCAGATGGCGCGGTGATGAGGCCGGTGCTTCACTGTCCGCGTCAGAAAACCGCCCGGACGATGCCGAGTGCGACGAGCAGGAGGAAGCCGGTGACGAGGACCCATCCCAGCGTGACGAAGAAGATCGACTGGAGTTTGTCCCAGCGCAGGAGCCACCCGATGACGACGCTGGAGTAGAGGCCGATCACAGGGAGCATGGGGAGGACGATGAGCGTGGCTGCACCGTATCTCTGTAAGATCGGGTACCTCTTCATCTTCTCTTCTGTGCTCTTCGTGAAACGTTTGACCCTATCAGACTGCTCGGCGAATGCATCCAGGATCTCGTAAATGGCAAGGACGATCCCGACCTCCACGAAGGTCATGACGACCAGGACGAAGACGGGGTCGAGACCGAGCGAGAGGCCGACGAACGCGGCGTTTGCCTGGAGAAGGAGGGTGGCAACGATCAGGGAGAGCACTCTCCCGACCGGAACGGAGAGGAGAAGGCCGAGGACTACGGGAATCAGGGTAGCGACGACGAAGGCTATGGCGATGGCCCGAAATCCTCTCCGGATCCCATCAATAATCCTGGACCGACTCGTTGTTCCATCCGAACGCCGGGACTCGTCCCTCTCCGGGCGTACCTGCAGTGCCGGCATGCCTCGGAATGCGCACTTCAAAATATGAACCTTGCCCCCGGGCAGATCGTCATCGTCTCTCTCCGGCCTTGTGGGGACGTAGGTTTAAATACCGGGATCTCAACTGGGTGCGATGCGATCTTCGGCAGTCTCCAATGATGAAGCACCCCGACTTCACAAAACCCCGCCTCTCCCAGGTGCGGGGTTCGTCCTCATCCCTCTCCGCGGCCCAATGCTGAACTCCCCTCGTCCCGGCCTCCCATATGGGGCTCAGGCGAAGCCCCGTATGACTCACAGCCGGGTGGAGGATCCCTATGGCGCCTGAGTCCGAGAGGCTCACCGGTATTGTCCTCGTCGTCGCTGTAATTGCCGCCGTCGCCGGGATCCTCTTCGGGTTCGATACCGGCGTCATCTCCGGGGCGATCCTCTTCATCAACGCGGAGTTCAGCCTGACAAGCGTCACGACCGAGGTGGCGGTGAGCGCCGTTCTGATGGGCGCGATCATCGGGGCGCTCTTCGGGGGGCCTCTCTCGGACCGGGTGGGGCGCCGCAGTTCCATCCTGGCCGCATCGCTGATCTTCCTCGTGGGCACGTTCGTGGTCGTTCTCTCCCCCGTCTTCTCTGTCTTCCTCATCGGCAGGATCCTGATCGGGATCGCCATCGGTATCGCATCGTTCGTCGCGCCCCTCTACATCTCCGAGATTGCGCCGGAACACATCCGGGGCGCCCTTGTCTCGCTCAACCAGCTCCTGATAACGGTCGGCATCCTGATCGCCTACGGCGTGAACTACTACTTTGCGGCGGCCGGCGACTGGCGGGCGATGTTCCTCGCGGGCGTCATCCCGGGCACGGTCCTCCTGATCGGCATGTTCCTGATGCCCCGGAGCCCCCGGTGGCTGGTCTTCATGAACCGCTCCGCCGACGCCGCAGCCGTCCTCAAAAAGATCCGCGGCACCGCCGACGTCTCGGACGAGCTCGGGCAGATCGAGAGGAGCGTGCGCACGGAGGGAGCGGGGACGTGGTCGGATCTCGTCGCGCCCGGTGTTCGGCTCCCGCTGCTCCTGGGGGTGGGTCTTGCGATCCTCCAGCAGGCGACCGGGATCAACACCGTCATCTACTACGCCCCGACCATCTTCCAGTTTGCCGGCCTCGCAGAGGCGACCGCCTCGATCGCCGCGACGGTCGGGATCGGCGTCGTGAACGTCCTGGTGACCCTCATCGCCATCTGGCTCGTCGACCGGGCGGGGCGCCGGCCGCTTCTCCTCTGGAGCCTTGCCGGCATGGGCATCGCCATGCTGATCCTCGGGGTCGGGTTTGCCCTCGAGGATAGCGGCGCCGGTGTGGCCGCGGTCTCGCTCGGGCAGATCACCGCGATAAGCCTCATCATCTACGTCGCCGCCTTTGCGCTGGGCCTCGGCCCGATCTTCTGGCTGCTCATCGCCGAGATCTATCCCCTTAGCGTGCGGGGACTGGCCATGAGCCTTGCGACGGTCACGAACTGGACCGCGAACTTCATCATCGCAGTGACGTTCCTCTCGCTCGTGGATCTCATCGGCGAGTCGGGGGTCTTCCTCCTCTACGCCCTGATTGCCCTGTTCGCGTGGATCTTCATCTTCAAACTCGTGCCGGAGACAAAAGGGCTGTCCCTGGAGCAGATCGAGGCCTACTTCCGTTCCCGCGGGCGTCCGGGCGGATAACGGGAGGCCCGCCGATCAGGCCGGGCCCGGGTGAGGACGTATGTTCACCGATGAGTGGATTGGACAGGTGATGGAGCGGATCGAATGAGTGCCGAGACCGGTTGGCCGGTGGGGGGACTGGGAGACCGGGCCCATACAGTATGGAGGGTGCTCTTTCTTGCTCTCCTTCTCGCGGCACTGGCAGGCACGGTCACCGCCGAGGACGATGCCATAGTCCAGGATCTTGCCGGACGCATCGAGCCCGGCCAGGCAATCGTCTACGATCTTGACCTGCAGGAGGGCTGGACCCTGTACGCCTATGCAAAGGGTTCCTCAGGAAACCTGGACCCGTTCCTCGCCGTCGCCCGCCCGGACCTCAACGCGAGCCGGGTACGTACCGAGTTTGCAACCGACGTGACCCGCTCCCTGGCAGCGGGGCAGGACCCGTTCGAGGCGATCCCGGAGATCGCCGGCAGGTACTTCCTCGCCTGGAACGACGATACGAACGGCACGTATGATTCCGCCCTGCAGTACCGCGTTCCCGCCGACGGCGACTATCTCCTGATCGTCATCGGTTCTCCGGCAAAACGCGGGCAGACCTTCGGGGACTACCGCCTTCTGGTCGGGATCGACGCGCCGCAGGTGCTGACCGGCCAGGCCGAGCCGACCGGAGCCGCCGTCGCGGTCCTGAATTCCTCCGCTTCAAGGCCGCGTGTCGGTGTCCGGGAGGTGACGGGGAATCTCTCTGTCAATAGCTCATCGACCTTCTACACCCTCGGCGGGGTAGAGGCGAACGACACGTTCTATGCCTTCATCGAAGCGACATCCGGGGACCTGGTCCCGGCGATGATCCTCCGGGATTACGGCGGCAAACCCCTCGCAGCAGCGGCTTCCGTACCGGGGACGAGGAGTGCCGTGCTCCAGTACACGTTCTCCGGCGCCAGCAGCAACAACCGGCTGGAGGTGCTTGCAAGCCCGCTGAACGGGGCCAACACGACGGGAGACTTCCGTCTGCTCGCCGGCTTAAACGCCCCCGGCGTGCTGGCGGGTACCGAACCGCCGGGGGGAGTCGCCGTCCTGCGGGAACCCATTCGGGTCAAAGTCGGCATCGAACTGGAGCAGATCACCAATGTGGACCAGGTCGGCGAGAACTTTGCCGTAGTGGCCAATATCTGGATGGAGTGGAACGATCCCGCTCTGGCGTTCAGTCCGGACGAATGCAACTGCCAACTCAAGATCTATCGGAGCGTCGATGATTTCGTCGATGCCGAGGGCTCACGGTGGCCGGAGTTCACGCTCTACAACCAGCAGGCGCAGCGCTGGACGCAGAACCAGATCATTGTGGTGCAGCAGAGCGGCACCGCCACCTACTTCGAACACTTCTGGACGACCCTGCAGGCGCCGGACTTCAACTTCAGGGCTTACCCGTTCGATACCCAGGACTTCTTCATCCGCATCGACTCGCTCTACCCCGAAGAACTCTACGTCTACGAACCCTGGCCGGAGAAGACCACCATAGGCACCCAGCTCGGGGAGGAGGAGTGGTACATCACCGCAAGCGAGACCAACATCAGCACGGTCGAGATCACGACCCGGAACTCGCGCTACTCCTTCTACTTCGAGGCGGCCCGCCACCTGACCTTCTACGTCCTTCGTATCCTGGTACCGATCCTGATCATCATTCTCCTGACCTACGTTACGTTCCTTCTCAAAGACTACGGCAAACGGGCCGAGATTGCCAGCGCCAACCTGCTCCTCTTCATCGCGTTCAACTTCACCATCGCCGGAAGCCTGCCGCATCTTGGCTACCTCACGTTCCTCGATGCCGTCCTGGTCGCCACTTTCGTGATCACCGGCATCACGGTCGCCTACAATCTCTACCTGAGGTGGCTGGCGACGGAGAGGCAGAAGGAGATCGCGGATCGTATCGACCGGGTGATGGTCTGGCTCTACCCGGCCGCATACATCGCCGCGCTCGTTCTTGCCTCATTGCTGTTATGAGTTGAGCGGCGTATCGGATCTTTTCCCCCTTTCCCGACTATATGGGGCGGTTCTGGGTGGAAAAGAGGGAGCATTGAAAAGGGGCTTCTTTGAGAAGCTGGTAATGCCAAATTTCTATTCATATATTTTTATATAATGTCGCTCATTTGGTCTTGGCCCGCCTCAGGTGTGCACATTTTCAGGAAGATGAGACGTTCGCAGGCAGAGTTGCCCGGATTCGTATTCCGGCACGGTGACAATCGGGTGCGGGCAGGCAATCTATGCATCTATCATAGGAGGAATGGAAGAATGGCTGAAGTGATGTATGGGCCGATGCAGCTCCTGGTCATCGGATTCAAGAACCCTGACTTCCACGGCCAGATCCGGCAGGCGTTCGGGTCAGCTATGAAAGCGGGTGTCATCAGACTGATTGATCTCCGGTTCGTCTGGAAGGATGCGGACGGAAACGTCGAGGGTATGGAGGCCACACAGCTCAGTGATGAGGAGCGGCAGCGTTTCGGCTCCGTCGTCGGCGCGCTCATCGGCCTTGGCGCCGCCGGTGAGGAAGGGGCACGGGAAGGTGCGGAAGCCGGCGCTACGGCGGCCGCCCGGCGGACCTTCGGTATGACCGAGGATGATCTCCGCTCAATTGCGGATACTATCCCGAACGACAGCGCTGCCGCGATCTTCCTCATCGAGCACCTCTGGGCGAAGGAACTCAAGCAGGCGCTCCGCGATGCCAACGGCTATGTTATCTCACAGGGCCTGGTCACGCCGGAAGCCCTCGTGCTCGCCGGCGCGGCGCTTGATAAAGCGCTCGAGACTGCGGCATCGGGAGAGCAGAAAGAACCGATGGCGGCGCCGGCACGCTGAAGAGGGCCGTGCCGGCCCCGCTCTCAATTTTCCACCAGGGCACCCCGAAGCGAGAGCAATACATTGCGGTGGAATGGCCGGAACGGCTCCACTCTCCGGGTTCGTCGAAACGTATATCCACTCCCCTTCTATCTACTCGCCTCATGTTGCCCGATGATGTTACCCCCGCGACGGAGGAAGGGGAACGGCTCCGGCAGGTCTACAGGGAGGGCGTGCCCTGGCGCCGGTGGGGCCCCTACCTGAGCGAACGGCAGTGGGGGACGGTGAGAGAGGACTACAGCGACGACGGCAATGCCTGGGCGTACTTCCCCCACGACCACGCACGCTCCCGCGCCTACCTCTGGGGGGAGGACGGGATTGCCGGTATCTCGGACGATTCACAGTATCTGTGTTTTGCCCTTGCCCTCTGGAACGGTGCCGACCCCATCCTCAAGGAGCGGCTCTTCGGTCTGACCAACGCCGAGGGGAACCACGGGGAGGACGTGAAGGAGTACTACTACTACCTCGACAACACCCCGACCCACGCCTACATGAAGTACCTCTACAAGTACCCGCAGGCGGCGTTCCCCTACAAAGACCTTATAGAGACGAACCGAAGCCGCACCCGGGATGAGCCGGAGTACGAACTGATCGATACCGGCATATTCGACGACGACCGCTACTTCGACGTCTTTATCGAGTACGCGAAGGCCTCCACTGACGACATCCTGATCAGGATCACCGTGCATAACCGCGGACCCGAGGAGGCAATCCTGCACCTGCTGCCCACCCTCTGGTTCCGCAACACCTGGTGGATCGAGCGGGGCACGAGGAAGCCCATTCTAGCGCAGGTGGAAGGCCCTCCCGGCACGAGCGTCATCCACGCCGCTCACCCGGCTCTCGGGGACCGGTACCTCCACTGCGAGGGCGCCCCGGAACTCCTCTTCACCGAGAACGAGACGAACACGGAGCGCCTCTTCGGGAGACCGAACACCTCGCCGTTCGTCAAAGACGGCATCAACAACTACGTCGTCGAAGGGCGGACCGATGCTGTGAACCCCGGCCGGACCGGGACGAAGTCTTCGGCATACTACACGATGACCATCCCGCCCGGCGAGAGCCGGGCAATCCGGCTGCGGCTGAACGAGACTCCACCTGCGTCTGGGGAGGACTTGTTTGGGGAGAGGTTTGAGGAGATCTTTTGCACGCGGGCAAAGGAGGCTGACGCGTTCTACGACAACATCACCCCCCCGTCGGTCAGCCCCGATGCGGCGAACGTGATGCGTCAGGCACTCGCCGGCATGCTCTGGACGAAGCAGTACTACTTCTACGACCTGGACCGCTGGCTCCGCCAGCACGGGTCCAACATGGCTCAGGGCAGCCAGCGGGCCATCCGCAACAGCCAGTGGTTCCACATGTACAACGCGGACATCATATCCATGCCCGACAAGTGGGAGTATCCCTGGTATGCGGCCTGGGACCTCGCGTTCCATGCCGTTGCCCTTGCCATGGTGGACCCGGAGTTTGCCAAAGAGCAGCTGGAACTGATGCTGCGCGAGCGCTACCTCCACCCGAACGGCCAGATCCCGGCCTATGAGTGGAACTTTGGCGACGTCAATCCCCCGGTACATGCCTGGGCAGCCCTCTTTGTCTACCGTGTCGAGGAGGAGGTCTTCGGCGTGAGCGATGTCCGGTTCCTCGAGAAGGTGTTTCAGAAACTGCTGATGAATTTTACCTGGTGGGTGAACCGGAAAGACCGCTACGGTCAGAACGTCTTTGAAGGAGGGTTTCTTGGGCTCGACAACATCGGCGTCTTCGACCGCAGCGCAACGATCCCGTCGGGAGGATACCTGGAGCAGTCCGACGGGACGGCGTGGATGGCGTTCTACTGCCAGAACATGCTCGAGATCGCTATAACTCTTGCCTCTCACGATCCGGTCTACGCGGAACTCGCCATCAAGTTCTACGAGCACTTCCTCTGGATTGCGTCTGCGATGAACCGAATGGGCGAGAACCAGGAGGGGATGTGGGATGAGTGGGACGGGTTCTTCTACGACCTCCTGCACCTGCCGGACGGGAGTGCGACGCGTCTGCGGGTCCGAACCATCGTCGGGCTCCTCGCTCTCTGCTCGAGCACCGTCCTCTCCCTGGAACTCTTCAAAGGGGCGTCAGTATTCCTCGAACGCGCACGCTGGTTCACCCAAAAACACCCGCTGCTCACCGCCAATATCACGTCGCCCGGCCGGCCCGGGTTCCGCGGCCGCCGCCTTTTCTCCCTGGTAAACGAAGAGAGGTTGCGCCGGATCCTCGCAAGGATGCTCGATGAGAAGGAGTTCCTGAGCGATTACGGCATCCGCTCCATCTCCCGCGTCCATGCTGAGGAGCCCTACACCTTCGTCCTGGACGGGCAGGAGTTCAGGGTCGAGTACGAACCGGCGGAGTCCAATACGGAGATGTTCGGCGGAAACTCGAACTGGCGGGGGCCGATCTGGTTCCCGATGAACATACTGATCATCCGGAGCCTGCTCAACCTCTATGCGTTCTACGGGAACAGTTTCACCATCGAGTGCCCTACCGGTTCCGGCCGGTGGATGAACCTCTACGAGGTGAGCGAGGAGATCAAGAACCGGCTCGAGCGCATCTTCCTCCGCGGCGAGGACGGCCGGCGCCCGGTCTTCGGGCAGGTGGCGAAGTTCCAGGAAGACCCGCACTGGCGCGACTACATCCTCTTCTACGAGTACTTCCACGGCGATAACGGCGCAGGGCTGGGGGCGAGCCACCAGACCGGATGGACCGGCCTCATCGCACGGCTCATCCAGGGATATGCGTATCTAAGGCCGGAACAGATCCTGACACCGGCGGCAAGGCAGCTCACTTACAGGAGAAGAGCGGCTTCCCCGCCTCCTCCGGTGGCGTCGGTCCCCCGTTGAAGGCTCTTATGGCCCACTCCTGTTTTTATACGAGTATTTAGAGATCCAGTTACGGAATCTGCGAGGAGACCGCGGAGGAGCATGGTTGAGCACGCTTGAGTCGTACCTCGATGCACTGCACCAGGGGGTCTTCCAGGTGGTCGTCCCGAAGGACCTGGTGACCGAGCCGCTCGATCCGGGCTGGAAACGGTCCGCCATCAACGTCCCAAGCCCCGGGACCATCGCGAGCTACCGGAAGGGCCAGTACCATGCCCACGAGACGGCGACGGAGTACCGCGTCCACATGGACCGGTACGACCCCGAGAAGAACCCCATCATGCACCTGATCGACGACGCACCCCTGGTGCTCATGATCCATGAGACGATGGAGACCATCCTCGTGACGGCCAAAGATGCAGCGCGGAGAGATCCCCGGCAGCGCCGTTTCGATCAGAAGATGAGCTGGAGACTCCGGATGGGATGTGGAGTGCTCCTATGGGTGATAGCCACGATTCTTTTCATCCTGGCGCTCACCGATCTTGAACCCATCTTTACCTTAATCCTGCCGTCCTTTGTTCTCTTTCTTGGGCTTCTCATGATCGTTAGGAGCATCCAGCAGAGGGAGCATGGGAGCAAGGAGATCGTCCGGGGGAGCCTCGTGGCAGGCGCAGCGATTCCTCTATTTGTCTTCTGGGAAGAGTACCTCATCCTCATGCTGCTGGTTCTCGCGGTCTGGTTCTTTGCCAGCGCCGCCGTCACGCTGCTCCGGGTGATCCGGGAGCGAGGGAATTTGCCGCAGGGCTTCTGATATACGCTCGGGATGGGCGTGAATTCGCTGGTCCTCGGGGTTCTCGCCGTGACCCTGCCGGAGTGGCTGGTCGATCTCCTCGTCATCCTGTTCGCCGTGATCGTGTTCATGGCAGGCGCGTTTCTGGTTCTGGACGCGTGGGGGTTGAGGAATGCCGCCCGGCTGATGGAAGCGGGCAGTTTTGTTTGACGATCGTCTTCTCCGATTGGGGCGGTCGTCCAGTTCTATCAGCTGATACCCTCGGTAACTTGGGGTTTGAAGGCCTGCCATGCAGTGGGCCTCGACCTCATCAAACCCTCGGATCGCTGCTTGGTTGGTTCGTTATAGGTTCCACCGTTTTTCAATGCACCGATAGCAGAAGTTGATCGTCGGTTTGAAGGTGGTATCAATCCGCGTATAGTATTCGATATCCCATTCGTACTCTTTTTCGGCAATCAGTCCCTTGCATACGTTTCCGGCGCTCCCTGCGATGCAGTCCATGAGTCCGTTCTGGACAAGGAGCATGACATCCTGATGATCTTTTATTCCGTAATCCATGTGTGTGGTGAGCCGTTCAAGTTCCATTGAGACGGACTGTATCAGGTTGGCCGGTTCGTCCCCCTCGGGCATTGCGAGGACGAAGATATGAGCCATGCTCCGATCGATCAGTTGTATGCTCAAGCGACGATCGTATATAGGGTCCGATGGATTTCGTGCTTCTTGAGGTCTGTCGTCTAAGTCCTCAGATATGCACGCATTGAGGTAACCGTGCTCCCTGATGGCATCCCTCAGCCAGAGAGGTCGTTCTTTCTCTCCCGGTAGAACGAGCCGTAAATGCCGATGGGAAGCTCTCGCTTCAATCTCTCAAAACGAGTGCGAGGTGCATTCTCCCTGGTCGAGCGCCCCCCCGGAGAAGTCATTAAGAAAGTATTATCATCGCGATATTATAATTATTAGTTACACAATACTAACTAATGTTGGCGATAGGGTTAATATCAGTTATCAATATGTAACTAATATCCATGTTAGGTGAGGTATGGAGCAGACAGTCGTTGAAAAATTCCTGAACGAAGTCCCCTACGAAGCCCGGGCTGCCGTGACGGAACTGAATAGCGATCTCCGGTGGGCCGTGTATATTGCCCTGGTGCTCGAGGGCAGGAAGTACTTCAGCGAGATCAAAGAGATGTTCAAGGCAAACCCGAACAGTATCGGCCCTGTTCTGAAAGGTCTTGTCGACGGCGGGCTTGTGGCAAGGAAGATCGCTAAACTCGAGGACTTTGCCGATAAGCGGAAGGTCTTCTACGAGCCGACCGAGCTGGGGCTCCGGCTATTTCGGGTTCTGAACGATGTCGCCATTCCGGGGGGACGGGCGCCCCGGGGGTCGCGTGTCGGGGTGGAGGCAGGATCGGCTGCCGGCACAGGGACGAAACGGGATACGGGAGTCCGGGGAAACTACGTTGGGCAACCGGGGATAACATCACGAAGTGTTGCGGAGCCGGGAATTCCGTGGAGATGCATTGGGCGACCAGGGATAACGGCATCGAGGATGGGTTTGGTAGTGGGTAGATCCCGGGAAGCAACGAAGGGGATCCGGAACAGGACGCTAAGAAGAAGAGCAGAGTAATGTACCCATGACGGAGGGGAGAACTGCCCGGCCGGTGCCCGGGATGTGGTGAGGGGGAGAGTTGCCAACCGCTAACGGCGCAGGTTGCGTCTCAGAGCCGGGTTCCTCATGGGTACGTCGTCGGGGCTCCTGCGCAGGGCAGTTTTACTTACTTGCAACGGTTCATTCACGCGGGGGTTGCCCGTCGTTATCAGGTTCATCGCCATCGGGAGGAGACAGAGCGGATTTCCGCGAGTGTCACTGCCCGCCAGATCGAGTGGCGAAAGACTGCCGGGCTCCGGGCTAAAAGTACCGGATGGTTATGCGGCCGAGGAATCGGCACTGCCCGCCCGCTGCAGCCTCCGTGCCGCCACGGCGATCAGGAGAACTGCTCCCGCAGCGAATACGGCGTTGCCGGCAAGATCGATGGCGGAGTTGCCGAGAGAAACTGAGGGTTGAGGGAACGCATACCAGGCATAGGTGAGGAGCGCCCCGCCGGCCAGCGCCAGCCGGTGCCAGTCGCCCCAGCCCTGTCGTTCGGACCACGACCGGATAACGACGATCACGACGGCGTCCAGGAGGAGATAGAGGGCCACCGGTATCCACCAGTCTGAAAGATGCAGTGTCTGCGCGAATATCGTTATCAGCATGAATATCGAGCCGGCTGCGAGCGAGAACGCACCGACCGACCAGGCACCCGGTGCCGGCCGCGTGCTGGTATCTGCAGGCCTGTGCAGTTCGGGCGGCAGGCTGAATGCGGCGACGATCAGGACGATGACGGCTGCCGCAGCGCCTGCCAGTTGAGGCACCGGGGCGACAAAGGCCTCGGTGCTCAGGGTGGCTGCCGTTATGGCGATGCTGCCTATGGCGAAGAGGACGAAGGTGCTTGCCAGTCCCGGACGGCCAAGCCAGGGGGTGGTCCGGCGTTCCGGGAAGAGAACCTCGACGAGCGCTATCGGCACGCTGATGCTCCAGACGGTATGGAGGGTAAGCACGAAGAGAGTCCACGGGAGGGCGATCCCGAGCGCCGGCAGAAAGCCGTAATCGAGAAGGCGTTCACCAAGGTAGTTCGGATTGAAGAGCGACTGGGTGATGATGCCTTCTTCCAGAACGGCGTAGGCAAGGGCGAGCACGATCATGCCCGGCCAGCCTCTGCCGGTCCGCCGGACAACCTCCCTGATCAGGAGCGCACCGCCGCCGTACATCGGCGCCAGCACGATAAGGGCGGGGAGCATGGTGATGGCGAGGTTCCCGAGCAGGAACTCGGCGACGAGGGGAGCGAGGAAGAAGAGTATGACTGCGGGAGCGATGCGGCTAAAGGTCATCCCGATTGAATCCCGGGATCCATCGGTTGTATTCGCCGGGCCGGCGGGGGGCATGATTCTACTAGATCAGCCGGATTGACTTAAGCCCTTTTGGTACCGGGTCTTCGGCGTCTGGATGATTGCTTTGACTTCCCGGGGATTCATCCGCACCGATGTCGAGAGGCAGGCCCCGCGATAGCGTTCGAGGATGTTGATCGCCGTGGTGGCAAGGGGCAACCCTTCCGGCTCCATTGCCTCGAGCGCTTTCATCGCCTCTGGTTCGTGCCGGATCAGGTCGATGAGCACGAAGCTTTCCTCATCTCGCGTGACGCTTTCTCGATCGAGTCGGCCAGCTCGGGGTTCGGCCCGAACTCCTTGAGGACCTCGGAGAGTTTCTTCTTTGGTGGGGTATACTTCAGGATCACCTCGGAAAAACTCATCTTCGAGGTGCCTTTTAACTGCAGGAGCCTCTCGTATGCCTCATCGCTGATGCAGTTCGTCCTGTTTCCCACGACTGTGTATCTGTATGTGCCTCTATTTAGGCCCTCCCCGGGGACACAGATGGCGGCCACGGCCGCTACGGGGAGCACGATGAGGTGGTCTTCATACCATTCTCCTGACTGTGTACTTCCAATGCACGAGCCCATTCTGTGGGGAGTCACTTTGACAAGATAATCTTCGATAAACGCTAAAGGATCCGTGGTTCTGGTTTTCCTTTCTCCACATCTAGGTTGGCTCTGAGGCCAATTCAAACTCACTATTGAGGGTAGAAATATTCTGAAATTTTTGGGATAATTGGTAACAAAGTATGATTAACAACCAGTCTGATTGTAGAATTCATTTGATGCATTAAGACGATAAAGAATAGGTTTCCAACCGTAGAATTACATTAATTCGAACTGTTGGAGCCGATCAAAGACTCGCTTCGGGTGGGGCAGATTCCCCACGTTTTGACTGATCACAGGTTCATACCCAAGTGCCTCCCTTCCTCTTCATGAGAGTACTCGGAAAAACTCTGCACTTTTTATCTGCCTGGGATAATTTCCATAATCTCTATCGATCCCTAGGTTTACCAGCGCGTATGCTGATCACTACAGACCTTCTAAATACATACTACCTTTTTGTCCGAACTCATAGATGTAACCCAGGCCATTAAATTTCAAAACAGAATGCTGCTATGGGGATTTGAACCCCAGTCGTCGGCGTGAAAGGCCGACATGATTGGCCCCTACACTATAGCAGCGAGTGTGTGCACCAAAGTGCTATACAACTTCGGCGTCTGAAGATAAAAAAGTTATGCCAGGAGAATCCCCGGCCGCCCTGCGGCCCGGGGATCTCACTCGTAGATCGGGGTTCCTTCCTTCTGGGTGAGGGCTTTGTAGGCCGCCATCAGCTGGCGGGTGATCGGACCGGGCTTGCCGTTCCCGATGACCCGGCCGTCGATCTCGCGGATCGGGCCGACCTCGGCCGCGGTCCCCGTGACGAAGACCTCGTCGGCCGTATAGAGGTCGAAGTAGCCGAGGTTGCGCTCGATGATGGTAAGCCCCATCGACGTAGCGATCTCCAGCACGGCATTACGGGTGACGCCGCGCAGGTTGTTCAAGGTCGGCGGGGTGAGGAGGACGCCGTTCTTGACCAGGAATATGTTGTCCCCCGAGCCCTCGGCAATGTGGCCCTTGGTGTCGAAGAAGATCGCCTCGTCGACGCCGCGGTAGTTCGCCTCTATCTTTGCGAGGATGTTATTTAGGTAGTTGAGGCTCTTGACGTTCGGCGGCATCGACTCCGGGGGAGTGCGCCGGACCGAGACGCAGACGGCCCGCAGGCCCTTCTCGTAGAGGTCGCCGTACATTGCACCCCAGGTGACGGCGATGACGATGACGGTTGGCTTTGGGCATTTCCGGGGGTCAAGACCGAGATCGCCCTTGCCGCGGGTCACGATCGGGCGGATGTAGGCGTCTTTTAGGTTGTTCCGCCGGAGCGTCTCCTTGATGACCTCGGCCATCTCCTCCTTTGTGAGCGGGACGGCGAGATCGATCGTCTTTGCTGAGTCGTAGAGCCGTGCGAGATGCTCGTCAAGACGGAAGATCCTTCCGCTGTAGGCGCGTATCCCCTCAAAAACGCCGTCGCCGTAGAGGAGCCCGTGGTCAAAGACCGAGACCTTCGCCTCCTCCTCCGGGACGTATTTGCCGTCAAGGTAAATGATCATGGAAGTAGTGTGGTCTTGAGTTGCTTGTATCTTTTACGTTTCATGCCTTCGATATCGGTGTAGAATTCACGCCCCCCTCATTCCCGGCAGCAGTCCACAAAATGCGCGAGCATCTTTCGGCTCGTCACCGGGTGGAGGTGGGTGTAACTCCCGATAGTCCGGTCCCGGACCGCACCATCGAGCCCGTCGCGGATCCCGCTCCCCCGGGAGAGCTGGTAGGCGTAGCGGGTTCCCGGTGCGAGGTCGACGCTGCTGTAGTGAAACTCGTGGCCCTTGAACGCCGCCTCGCCCACGGGGCTCTCGGCCGCGCTCGTCCCCACGACGTAGCCGAGCATCCGGCGGGCCGGCATCCGGGTCTCCCCGGCAAAGACCCCGGCGAGGTCGTACGTCCTCTCCGTTTCGGCGTTCATGAACCCCGGAGCAAGGACCACCCGGTCGGTGAGGTAGATGAGCCCTCCGCACTCCGCGTAGATCGGCGTCCCGTTCCGTGAGACCTCGCGGACCTCCTCCCGCATCGTGGTGTTCGCCTCGAGCTCCGGGCCATAGAGTTCCGGGTAGCCGCCGCCGAAGATGTAGCCGTCGGCATCCGGCAGCGTGTCATGGATCGGGGAGAACGGGACCACCTCTGCACCGAACGCTGCAAGCAGGTCAAAGAGGTCGGCGTAGTAGAAGTTGAAGGCCTCATCGAGCGCGACGCCGATCCGGACGTCCGGGTCGCGGGGTATCGGATACAGATCGTCCCCATCCGGGACCGGCGTAACGTCCCGGGCGAGTCCAAGGAGCGCCTCTAGGTCGACGTGTTCGCCGATCATCCGTTTCACCGCCTCGATCCGGGCATGGAACTCCTCGTGCCCCTGCCCCTCAAGGTAGGGCACAAGGCCCAGGTGGCGCATCGCAAGTTCCATCTCCTCCCCCCGGGGGATAGTGCCGACGACCGGTATGCCGCAGTAGTGCTCGATCGCTCTGACTGCCTTCTCCTGATGGCGGGTCCCGGTGACGTTGTTCAAGATCACCCCCCGGATATCGACCTCCGGGTCGAAGGCCAGAAACCCCTTCACGATCGCCGCCGCGCTCCGGGTGATGCTCCGGGCGTTGATGACCAGAATGACTGGGAGATCGAGCTGCTTTGCAATGGCGGCGGTGCTCCCGAGGTCCGTGAGCGCCTCTGCGCCCTCAAAGAGCCCCCGCACCCCCTCGACGACGGCGATATCCGCTCCCCGGCACCCGTAGGCAAAGACCGCCCGGACCTCGTCCGGGCTCATGACGTAGCCGTCCAGGTTCCGGCAGGGCCGGCCCGTCACCCCGGTAAGGTAGGAGGGGTCGATGTAATCCATCCCGACCTTGAAGGTCTGGACGGTCCGGTCGGCCGAGAGGAGGGCCGAGAGCGCGAGCGTGATGCTTGTCTTCCCGCTCCCCGAGCGGTCGCCGGCGATAAGAAAGGACTTCATCGCATACTCCGAAGGACTGCCCCGAACTCACTCTCGACGATCTCGCGGACACCGAGGGTTTTAGGGTGTAAGTCGATCTCGACCATCACGTGCCGGTGGCCCATCTCCCGGAGCGGCTCCACCTGCCGGGGGCCGTTCGTGATCGAGAAGACCTCGATCCCGCGGGTGTACTCCGGTGGAACGGCGTGCGGGACCCCGACGAGGAGGGCGAAGTCGGGATCGAGCTCGCGGATCCGCTCCCCGATCGCGGGCCCGTTCGCCCCGTACTCATCGAGCGCACCAAGCAGTTCCGGGTCAACCCCCATCTCCCGCATCCCGGCAAGGATCCGGGCGGCGTCATCCCGGACCTTCGGGAGCCCCCTGTCCTCGAGGTTTGCCAGATACGTGACCGCGGCGTCCGGGCAGACCTCGTGGAGCGCAACGAGTTCGTCGGCAAACATATACGCGGTCTCTTTCTTCGCGTTCATCACCGCGACCCCGGTGGCGCCGGAGTCTGCGAGCTCGACAAGCCTTCTCGCCGCGACGTGCTTGAGGTCGCCGCGGGAAGGCTCGATGTAGGTCCTGGAGGCCGCTCCCCGCAGCCGCTCGACCTCGTTTGCTTTTGCAAGGAGATACCGCTGCCGCTCCAGTTCCTCGGCGCTGATCCAGCCTGCGTCAGCCGCAGGCTCGAGTGCCGCAAGAACGCCCTCGATGTTCTCCCGAAACCCTGCATGGATATCGACGGCGATCGTCGGGGTCTCAATTTTAGCGTCCTGGACCGCCGACTGGAGGTCTTCGCCGATGATCATCGCAACACACGTCCCGACGACCGCCATCCGCCGGGGGTGAAACGCCTCCTCGGCGTAGCGGAGCACCCGCACAAGCGGGTCGTGCCCGCCGAAGATGAACTCGTTATCGGCAAGCGACGTCGTCAGGACCCGCATGCCGTCCTCCTCGAGGAGCCGGGCGTGCTTGAACGAGCAGCCCGACGGGCCGTGGAGGACCGCCACGTCCACCCCCAGGTCGCGGGCGGTATAGAGCGCCGCGACGATTGAACTCGGTCTTGGTTGAATGTAGTCCATGTTTATCTCCACGTCTTGACTGCAAGGACGATCGCCGCTCCAGCCGGGGTGATGCTCCGGGCGGCGGCAAGCCCCTCCTCAAGCGTCGCCGCCGCGTGGCCCTCCCCGACATAGACGGTTGCAGCCGGCGCGACGGCCTCGACCGTCCGGCGGACCTCCTCGGCCGGGAACCCCTCGCAGATTGCTCGCGCCTCCTCGCCGATGACGAGCGTTAAGGGGGCGTTGCCCGAGAGGTTCCGGGCATAGCGGACGGCCTCAACGGTGGTCGCCATGTTCGTCCCGCTGTTTGCGTTATCGAGGACCAGGACCTCCCCTTCCCACCGGGCTGCCATCCGGCCGGGGAGGGCGGAAAAACCCCCGAGGGGCGAGGGATGGATCCCGAGGATGCAGGCCGTCGCCGCCGCGAGCGCTAGCGGGGTCTGGTAGCCGGGGAGCGTGCAGAGCGGGTTTGTAAACGTCCCGGTAACCCCGTTTCCGGAGTAGCGGCACGTTTCTTCTTCAAAGGATACGATATCCCCGGCCGCGATCCCGCCGGGAAGATCGATCCCCGGCGGGAGGACGACCGTCTGTGCCCGGGAAAGCAGCCGGCACTTCTCCGTTATCGCGCGCTTCTTTCCTGCCGCGATCGGGTAGTCTTCCGCCGAGGTCAGCACCGCCACGTCCCCGGCGGCGGTCACCCCGAGCGACTCTTCGGCGACCAGCCACCCGCCGATCCGCTCCGCCTCGCGGACCGCCGGGATCAGGGAGGCGGGGGTGATGCTCTTCCTCCAGAGCAGTTCGCGCTCAGGGTAGCGGTAGGTCCCGGTCGATGTGTGCAGAATGCCCGGGCCCGGGAGCAGCGCCGCGATGGCATGGGCCGTCGTGGTCTTCCCTCTCGCTCCGGTGATCTCGATGAAGGGGTGCGGGAGCCGGCCGCCCAGGATGCGCCGCACCATCTCGTGGTGCGGGACCGCTGGCCCGTGTTTACGTAAGATCGGGTGGTCGGGATCGAGGTGAACCGGCGCGGTGACGAGGTCGTAGGTGCGGACGAGCGCCTCGGAGGTGGGGATCCCGGTCTTTCCACGGTAGACATCCACTTCGTCCGTCTCGTGGCCGGCATCCCGGAGCGCCGCGGCGAGGTCTGCCCCGCCGTGGATGGTATCCAGCACCAGGACCCGCATATCCTCCCTTCAGGGTTGCAGGTTTGCGATCGCGTCGGCCGCGTTCTTCAGCATCAACTCCGCAAGCAGCGGGTCGCTGCCGATGGGATTGGCGTAGACGAGCGGGATCGTCTTTCCGTTGAGCTGGAACTCGCCTCTCCGTGAACCTTCCGGAAGGCCGAGGATCTCGGGGATGTCTTTATCGATGTGCACTCCTCTTGCGAGGAAGAGCGGGACGACGACGAGCATCTCGATATTCTCCTTTCGGAACGCTTCGAGCTGCTCCTCCACCGTCGGTGTGTTGATGCTCATGAATCCGGGCTTGACGATATACTCGTTGGTCTTCCTGGCGATGAGTTCCGCAGTCGTCTCGATCAGTTCCTTATTATATGGGAGCTTGCTGCCATGCCCCACCAGTAACATTCCTTTAATACCCATATGTTACAATGTAATACGATGCCCTATTAAAATAATTACCGATTGTTTTTAAGGGCCTGGTTCGAGATCTATGTGATGGCAAATTTCGAATTGGAGGTCGCCTCATGTATCAACCGATTTTTCGCTCAGCGGAAGATGCAGGGGTTTGCCTACCGGCTCAAGCAGAGTAAGTTCAATACCCAGTATGTTGACGTTCTCGTCGACTCCCTCGACCCCCGCTACTACCTGGCCATCGAGTGCAAGTCGATCTCCGGAAAGAAACTCTACTTCTCGAAGCACTTTCACCTCGATAAGAATAACGTCCATCAGGTCGACTCGATCACCGATTTCATCCGAAAGACCGGACGCAGGGGGTTTCTTGCCGTTGAGTTCAGGTTCGGGGCGGGAATACCTAAGGAGGCGTACCTCATGCCATGGGAGCAGGTCCTTGAGCGCTACCGGACCGCCCCAGGCATCTCAATCGAGGATTTCCGTCTCTGCTGTGCGCTCACCCGTTCCAATGGCGAGTATGAACTTGGGGCGGATACAAATCAATATCCTCTCTCACCACCAACGGATGGAGAAGCATGATGGAAGCATATGATCGTTTTGAGCTCCTCATAAACGATCGTGTCGTAAAAACACCGGTGGCAATCGCATCCATGGCAGGGATCGTGGATGCCGCCTATGTTCTTGAGCGGGCGGCTCATGTCGGGGTCGCCTTCATCGGCGGCTATTCCATCGACGCCCCCACCCTTGAGGCGAGCCGGAAGATGGCCGCAGAGGGCCGCAAAGAGTTTCTCTACGACGATCCCATTGAGGCGCTGGAGCAAGAGGTCAATGCCTTAAAGCAGAGCGATGTCGTTACCGGCCTCAACCTCCGCGGGAGCACGCCTGCCGCGTATGCCGAGGTCGCCGCTGCGTTTGAGGACCAGGTGGTCTACGAGATCGATGCGCACTGCCGGCAGCCCGCGATGCTTGAGGCGGGGTGCGGGGAGTACCTCCTCAAGAATCCGGCAAAGCTCGTCGAGATCATCCGTGCCCTAAAGGCGGAGGACGTGACGGTCTCGGTGAAGATGCGTGCCGGTGTTGCCAATGATGCCGATCTTGCCAGGACCGTCTGGAAAGCGGGAGCGGATATCCTTCATGTCGACCTGATGGACTTCGGGCACGTAAGGCTCCGCCAGATCCGCAACGCCTCCCCCCTGATGCTGATAGCAAACAACTCCATCAATACCTTCGACCGTGCGATGAACGCCTTCTCACACGGGGCTGATCTCGTTTCGCTTGCCAGGCAGTCCGACCCCTGGACGCTTGCCGGCCTCGATGCCGCTATCACCCGGTTCGCCGATGAGTGCGGGTGGTACAACGCCCCAAAACAGCTCTGCCGGGGCGGCGATATCCGGTCGCTAGCCTTCTGCTGCATGCCGGTGAAGGCCTGCCCGCTCATCCCTGCCCTCCAGAAGTTTGGGCTCTCACGGGAGGAGTACCTGAAACTCAAACAGGAGGCGGTCAAGGGGACTCCGCTCGACGGCGGTAAGACCACCTGCTTTGGGGGCCTCGCCTGGTGCTGCAAGATCAGCTCGCCCTGCATGTTCCGGAACATGACGCTTGAAAAGATCGATCTCTCTCCACGCGAGTACATGCGCTGCAAGCGCCGCCTCTCCGAACAGATCGTGCATAGGATATTCGAGGAAGAATCCGCCGATGAATCGAGCTGAACGTGCGCAGATGGCGATGATGCTCGAGGTCTGCGCCTATCCGAAACCCGGGAACGTGGACCGGTGCCACGACTATGAGGATACGCGTCTTGAACACTTTCTCGCCTCGACGATCCTCGCACGACCCGTCTTCGATGCGGCCGAGAGGGACGGCGGCCGGGTCGGAAGCCTGATCCGTGAGGCGGTCCGCCGGACGAACAATCATTCCGGAGGAAACACCCATTTTGGGGCGTTCATCCTCCTCGTTCCCCTCGTCCTCGGCGGGGATATCGAGGGAGCACGGAGGGTCGTTGCTGAAACCGATGTCGAGGACGCGGTCGATTTTTATGCGGCCTTCGGCCTCACGAGCGTTCGGATGGGAGAGAGCGACGACCTGGACGTGAACGACCCGGCCTCAATCGCCGCGATCCGGGAGCGGGGGATGACCCTTGCAGATATTATGGCCTACTCGGCGCCCCGGGATATGGTTGCCCGGGAGTGGACGAACGGATTTGCCCTGACACGCCGGTGTGCGGACCTGCTGCATGCGCACGGGTGCGGACGGAAGGCAATCGTGGATGCATTCCTCGACCTTCTTGCGACGGAGCCGGATACGTTTATCGCAAAGAAGCACGGGATGGAGGTTGCGGAGCGGACGATGCGGTGTGCGGCAGAGGTGCTTGAGAATAAGCGCGATCTCACTGCATTCGATGTGGAGTGCATCAGAGACGGCATAAATCCCGGCTCGATCGCCGATATCACGATTGCCGGGATCTACGTAGCCCTCGGGGAGGGGTGGCGGTGGGATTGCTGACCGAAGGGATCAACGAGGTGATCGCGACCACCGACGGCAACGCCGCCCCGATGGGGATCATCAATCGGAACGGAACGCTCCATATGGTCCTCTTCCGCGGGAGCCACACCGCCCGGAATGTCGTCCGCGACCGCTGGGTGGTGGCGAACTTCACCTTTGACCCCGTCATCTATGTCCGCACGGCGTTTGACGACCTCCCCGATGATGCCTTCGTCCGGGAGGAGGTCGACGGGATGACCGTCTGTCGGCTCCGCGATGCCGAGGCCTGGGCTGCATTTGCTGCGGACGTGGAGCGGTCGGGAGACGAGGCGATCACGGTCCGGCTCACTCCCCTCCGTGAAGAGGTGCTGGATCTCCAACTGCACCCGGTGAACCGGGGCTTTGCGAGCATCGTGGACGCGACGGTCCACGCCACCCGCTACGTCAAAAACCGCGACCCCTGGCTCGGAGAACTGATCGAGCACCACGCCGGCCTTGCGCGGAAGTGCGGGGGGCCCCGGGAATGGGAGGCGCTTGAACTCCTCAAGCGATATATCGCCGACCGGGCCGGTGAGTGAGGGAGTATAATACTCCTCCATCCGGTCAGAATGCGAGCAGGCGCTCGCATTGAGCACTTTTTCTATGATGTTTGAACTATAATAATCAATATATAGAATGATCTCCACGGAAGGCCCTTACAGGAAGGTGCCTGGTATGGCGAAGATCTTTGAGATACTCAAGAGCGATGGAAGATTCAGCCGGCTCATCGAGATTGTCCAGACCCTCGGTGAGGATGCGATGCTGCAGGGTGAGGGGCCGATGACGTTCTTTGCTCCGGTTGACTCGGCATGGGACGCGATCCCCGAGCCGAACAGGTCGATGATCTTAAACGACAAGCAGATGCTCTCGCATCTCATCGACTTCTTTACGATAGGGAACCATGCGTGTACTCTCGATAAACTGCTTGCAAAGAATGTCGTGGAGACTCTCGAAGGAAATCGCATCATGGTCCGAAAGACCGAGCGGGGCACGCAGGTTGATGAGGCTCTCGTGCTCGAGGGGGATATCAAGGCCGACAACGGCATCATCCACGCCCTTGATAGCGTTCCCTTTGTGACCCTCTCGCAGGCCTTTGAGGCTTACACGCCATCGGCAAGCGAGTGAACGAGAAACCCTTTTTTTGCCCGGCGTTTGTGCCTCTGTATCCGGGGTTGCGCTAGTTCGATGCCAAATTCAGCTCCATGCTGCCACAAGCGGGCATATCCAGTCTGGCCTCTCAACCAGTCGCATGCAGTCCCTGTCCGGTCGGGATTGTTGACGGAGAACTATTGACGTAATTATATATACTTCTACAAATGATCCCGCAGTCCATCTTGGGGGACAACCGATGAAGAGCATCTTTGAGACTGCCCGTGAGGACGACCGGCTGAGCACCTCGCTTCGGATAGTACAGGTCGGTGAGATGGTGCCCCTCCTGGACGAGGTTGGAGAGTATACTGCGTTCTTCCCGACGAACGAAGCATTCTCCAGATTTCCCGCAGAGGTGCTGCATGCGGTCATGGTCGACCGGGAGCGACTTACCAGCCTGATCAAGTACCATGTGGTCCAGGGTAAACTCACCGTACAGGAACTGGCTCAGATGGAGGCGATCCGGACTCTTCAGGGCGACCACCTGGAGATTGAGGGGGGTCCGGAGATGGTGAAGGTGAATGATGCTGCCATCATCCAGGCCAACGTCGACTGCACAAATGGGATGTACCATGTCATCGATCAGGTGCTCCTGCCCCGTGCAGTCGAGGCGCGGGTGACGCGGTGATACGGATATCACCCCGGTCTGCAGGCTCTCACGGGGATCGTGCGGGACCACCCGCAGTTTTATAACCTCGCCACCCCATCCCACGGCGGGAGCTGGTTTGCATGAAGAGTATCCTTGAAACTCTACGGGAATCGGGGTCGTTTACGATCTTCCTTGACCTCGTTCGAACAGCCGGTCTGGAAGGGAGGCTGAGCACCGAAGGTCCGTATACGCTCTTTGTCCCGAACGACGACGCGTTTGGGATGGTATCCCGGTCGGAGCTCGACGCCATCCGGGGAGATGCCGACCGGCTCATCGATGTCCTGAACTACCATATCGTCCCGGGAGTGCACTCCATGATAGATCTCCTCGGGATACGGACCCTGCGGTCGCTGGAGGGTGATGACCTGACCGTGGAGATCGCGCCGGAAGGAGTGTTGGTCAACAACGTCCCGGTTGTAGAGTCCGATGCCTGGTGTACGAACGGGATCTGCCACGCGATCTACACGTTGCTCCTTCCCCCGGTTGCGAGAACCGTGGCTGCATAGAGTGGATCCTGGATGAGCCGTGAGAATGTATAAATAATCCTGCATAGAGTGAGGGAACACCATGAAGAGCATCATCGAAACCCTGGAGGATTCCGGAAGCTTCACCGTGTTCCTTGAATTCGTCAGAATTGCAGGGATGGAGCCGATGCTTCGCGAGAGGGGGCCATTCACGGTCTTTGTCCCGACGGACGAGGCGTTTGCCCGGGTCCCGAAAGAGCGGATGGACGAACTGCGGCAGGACCCGGACAAACTTCTCCTGATCATGAGTTACCATGTGGTTCCGGGGCAGTTTACCTCGGAGGATCTCAAGAGCCTTGCCGCCGTCAGGTCGAGTATCGGAACAGAGATCGTCCTCCGGTCGTCCGATCGGGGCATAACCGTCAACAGCGTTCCGATCGTCGAGAGCGATGCGTTCTGCACGAACGGGATCTGCCACGCCATCGCGTCGGCGCTCGTTCCGCCGGTGGTTGAGATCGTCCCGTCCTGACCCGGGCTCTTAGTGCTCTATCTTGGGAGGAACCGCCTATCCGAGCGGGCGATCTCGACGGCGGCAAGAGCGCTCTTTTCTTTGTCCTTGATCTCGAGCATGATATCCATATCTGTCGGTGCGGTCTCGCCGAGGAACTGCGCAAAGGCCGCTCCGTCCAGGCTTTCTGTATGCCTGCCCTTCCGGGCTTTGGGCATCTGGGTGCTGTAGTCGACCATCGGGATGCCGTCTTCTGGCCCCCAGGTTGCGCTGCACAGTTCAACCGCTTCGGTCACCGTCTCCCCGGAGGAGTTGACCTGATGATGTAGCGAGTCGAAGAGGACCGGTATCGCGGTCTCCTTGTGGATCGCGAGGCAGTCGGCCAGGGTGTAACGCGGGTCGTCGTTCTCGATGACCAACCGGCGGAGGATACTCTCGTCGAGACGGGCATACTCGCGGCAGAAGCGCTCCATCGAGGCCTTGCGGTCGCCGTAGATGCCGCCGACGTGAATCTGGATCTTCGCGGTCGCATCAAGGTGCAGGGCGTCGAGGACCGCGGCGTGGTAACGAAGTTCGGCAAGGCTTCTGTCGATGATCTCCGGATCTTTGGCGTTGATGATGACGAACTGGTCCGGGTGCATGGAGATCCGCATATCGTGCTCGCGGATGAACCGGCCGATCTCTGAGAACGTCTCAGAGAAGGTCTCCCGCCAGGGGGCGGTGCAGACCGGGTGCGATGCAAACGGGACGAGGTCGGAGGTGATCCGGAAGAAGAGGATATCCGATGCCAGGTTGAAGCGGAGGATCGCATCGAGGCAGCGGAGATTCTTGCTGAGGGTCTCTTCCAGCCGCTCGCGGGAGTACGAGGCGAGCCGGAACGTGCGCCCGGAGGAGCAGCCGATGCTCCTGTTGATGCACGGGTAGCCGATCTTCATACCCCGCGGGGTGGCGCCCTTCCGGCATCAACCTTCACCTGCAGGTGTAGGTCCCGTCGCTCTCGGCGACGAACCCCTCCTGGGCGAGGTCGGCGAGGATCCTTCTTACCCGACCGGGGTCTTCACCGGTTCGGGCGGCGGCCTCACCTTCCGTGACTGCACCCTCCTCGAGGACGAGGGCGAGCAGCCGGCCGCGGACCTGCCGGTCGGAGCCTTCGAACCGGCTCTGCCGGGAGTAGGATGCGCTCCGCCGGTTTGGGTTTGCCGTCCGTTTCTTTAGGACCGAACCGTAGTCCATTAACGCACTGTACCACTCGCGGGGGTTCTCCCGGTAGAGGGCCCGCTCCACGACCGGGAGGATCTCATCATCCCTGACTCCCTCTTTTTCGGGGAAGAAGAAGTGGATGAAGACCCGCCGGATGTTCGTCTCTATGTAGACGACCGGCATATTGAAGGCATACGCGCAGATGGCAGCCGCGGTCGCCTTCCCGATGCCGGGGAAGGTCGCGAGCGTCTCGACGTCCGCGGGGAGCCGGCCGCCGTACTCCTCGACGACGCGCTGCGCCGTCTTCTGGAGGGCGATTGCCCGGCGGTTGTAACCCATCCCCTGCCAGGCGAGGAGGATCTCGCTCTTTGGCGCGCGGGCGAGGCTTGCAAAGTCGGGAAACCGGTTGAGGAACTCGCGGTACTTCCCGGCGACCCGCTCGACCTGTGTCTGCTGGAGCATGATCTCGGAGACGAGGATCCGGTATGGGTCGGTGGTCCGCCGCCAGGGGAGATCGCGGCCGTGGTTGCGGTAGTGGGAGAGGATGAGGTCTTGAAAGAGGGCGATGGCCCTCTGGGTGATCCCGTGCGCCCGGGTCTCTTCGAGGATTCGCCGTTCGAGGTCGTTCTGGTCGGGGTCGAGGCTGCCGATCACGGTATCTGGTTTGTCGGACAGGGGGAAATAGGTTGGGCGGGGGGTGATCGGGATCAATGGGTCGGCTTTTTCATCGCTGTAGATGTCAGGGTGTGATGATGGATGGGGTACGATGAAGGGCCCTCTATACTACTTGACTGCCCATATACTGGACCGTGGGGGATATCGCCATAGGGGGGAGAGGTTACAGGGGAGGGGGGAGCATCCCCCCTCGAAACTCTCCGAGTTTCTCAAGCTCGCTTCGCTCGCACTCCCCTGTCCCCACCCCCCAGTTGCGATGCCCCCTGGAAAGCCGTGCATGGGTCATGGGGTCACTGAACACTAGGTTGCTCGGAAGATCCCCTGGTTTTAGGAAGTGGCGCAACTGGTGGTTACGCGTTCTCTATTCCTCCTCCCGCGCCCGCATCACCGTGAGCCTGATTCCCGCCTTATCGTCGAGGGAAAACGTCCGCACATCCCCGTGAGCCCTGCAGAACTCCTGGAGGTCGAGCATATGGGTCAGCCCCTCTGCCGCCTTCTGATTCTGGACGAGGTCAAGCGGCGGCTCCAGCAGCGGCCGGGGCAGGAAGACCACACATTTCGCCCGGCTCCGGGTCAGTGAGACGTTTAAGCGGTTCTTGCTGTAGATGAACTCGGCTTCGGCAAGAGCGGTCTCTGGATCGCTCACCCCGTAACTGACGATTGCGCACTCGGCCTCCTGCCCCTGCATCTTGTCGACGGTATCAATGAACGGCGGATACTTCCAGTCCCGTATCCTGGAGACGGCGTTCCGGATGGCTCCTATCTGGGCGTGGTGCGGGCTGACGATGAAGAGCCCGCTCCGCCAGAATCGGTAGTTTCCATCCTCTGTCTCAGGATACGGGGCCCCGGATTCTGGGTCGATCAGCCTCTCCCGGAGCGCTCCGACCAGCCGGGTGACCAGAGCCGCCTCGGTGGGGTTCTCTACCGTCGTCTGAACGCCCTCGAGGATACAGAGGACGAGCGGGCATTCTGGATCGAGGACCCACTCGACCCACTCCTCGCCGGGCTCGTCGGGGGCGAGGGCGATCTTTTGCGCTGCGATCGCACTGGTCGCGGGGGCGTAACCGGTCCCATAGAGGGTCTCCGCCGGGAACCGGCAGAGGGTCCGGTTCATCCGCCAGTTCTCCAGGAGCTGGCAGGTATAGACGGGGTGCTCCGGGTCGTCGCGGCGTCTGAGGTAGGCAAAGATTGAGTCCTCAAGCCCCGGGAGACCGTCCTCAGGCACCGGGTAGGCTCCGAGAATGACCGGGGGGAGTTGAAGGTCGTCGCCCGCAAGGACGAGCCGCCCACCGTCTGCGAGCAGCGGGAGGACCATCGCGAGTTCCGCCGGCCGCATCTGCGAGGCTTCGTCGATGATCAGGAGATCGAAGGATGGGAGGAATTTCTCAAGCCTCTCGAAACTGTGCACGGTCCCCCCGAGGAGGAGGGACGGATAGCCGACGACGGTCTCGACCCGATCGTGGGGCAGCACCTCGAGGCATCGTTTCCCCCCCGGGGTGTGGATGCTTCTTAATTTGTATATGGGAAGAGCCGCAGTAAGGCCGAATCCCTCGACCGAGTCCTGCACCTTGACGAGCAGGTTCTCGATGGCGGCGTGGGTGAACGCGGCCACTCCCACCCGGATCCGCTTACCGTGCTCCTTTCGGGCCTTGACGAGCGAGAGGACGGCATTGGCGAGAAAGTGTGTCTTTCCGGTTCCGGGCGGCCCCCAGACGAGCGTCAGGCGGCTTTCTATCATCCTGGAGAATGCCCTGGCCTGGCTTTTCGTGAACCCTGCGTCGCCGGCGAGCCGTCTGGCATCGGCGATGACCTCTTCCGACTCGAGGACCGGTGCCGCGAACCCCCGTGGGTCCCGGAGGAGGCGGATGAACGGGTTATTCGGCTCCCCGTCCAGGGCGAGGAGGCGGTCTACGTAGCGCGGCGTGACGAAGTCGGTGAAGCGCGGGTTTAGCACCGCACAGTCGCCCTCGGAGAAGGGCTGATGATTCCAGGGATAGGTTACCTCCAGCACAAGCCCCCTCACCTCACCGGCAGCATGGTTGACGATGGTGTCGCGGACATGGGCGAAGCAGACCCCGCTCTTGCCGGGGTTAGGGCTCGCCCGGTAGCGGAGGTCGTCGAATGCGAGGAGCGCCTCCTCGCCCGCGTCGCCGTCCGGCACCAGGAGGTAACTGAACGCCTGAGACTGCTCGAACGTCGCAAGGTCGAGAGGCGAAAGCACCTTCCAGAAGTTCCCCTCGATCTTTCTGACCGGGATGCTGATACCGTCCCGGATGCGCACCGCCGGCGGTCTGCTCCGCAGTTCCTGGATCTTTCGGGCGCCCAGGCTTGACTCGTACTCCGCGATGAAGAGGAGGCGTGAGACCTCCGGCGTCGCTGCGTCCCAGGGGCGCGGGAACCGGAAGTTCTCCGGCCACCGGACGAGGCTCTCCTTAACCCGTTCGCGGAGCCCCTCGAGGAGACTCCCTGCAGCAAGGAGGCGGCGCGCGATCTCCTGGCGGATCCAGCCCGTGGCCTCCGGTCTTGCTCCGCTCCAGGCCATGATGACGGCATCGCTCTTCATGGCGTTGCTCTGCTCGTTCCAGAAGAGGGTGTTTGGACTGAGCTGATACGGAAAGCGTGAGGAGGGGATGGCCGCGAGGACCTCCGGGAGACGGAGGGTGAACGGGACGGGGAGGGCCAGCAGCCGCCGGATCTCGCGCGTCAAGACGACGATCGGGAAGGAGACCGATGCTGCCGGGTGGCAGAACCCGAGCGCAATGCCGGGATCCTGGTAATAGAACCGCAGCCTGAGGGCCGTCTCTGCCGTGGCGGGGTCTTTGATCGCTTCGTTCAGGAGTTGATTGAAGAGTTCCTCCTCGTAGGTATCGTAGACGTAGGTCTGCACCGAGATCTGGTCCGCCCACTCATGCTCCCGGTTGTACCCGTCGACGGCTTCAAGTTCCGCGGCGAGCGCCTGGAGAAACTCCCGCTGCACCCTGGTGCAGTCGTCGGGGTTCTGGGCGACGAAGATGGCTTCATGCGCGGGGGTGCCGTAGACCTTCTTCCCCTTGCTTCGTCGAAACCCGAGGGCGTATACCCGGCCGGAGACGGGGTCCTTCTGGAGCGTCAGGACGATGCTTACCCCTTCGTAGACGGGGAGGGCAAGCGATGTCCCGGTCCCGCGGACGACCTCTCCCGTGGTGAGCGCCCGGACGGTTGCGCGGAGGCGGTCGCCCTGGCCTGCGAGTGATCCGCAGTTCTCGAGGTGCCGGTCGTTATCCCGGTCTGCAAGGAACCGTTCAAGCTCGGGAAGCGTGTTGATGGGGTTCCCCCCGTTCCAGGGGGCCTCCCGGAGATAGCGCCTTCCTACAGGCGAAAGCCCCGGGATCTGCGAGACCGAGGCAGTGGTCTCTGCCTCCTTGCGGCAGTATGGGTAGAACTCGCAGGTCTCGCACCGCGAAGTGATGTGCCAGGGCACCTCCTCCGGCGGTTCTTCAAGGATCTCCGGGAGGCGGTAGCGGAGGAAGTCTTCGACCACCCTGATGTTGAGGTGGAGATCGAAGGGTTCCGGCTCCTCCTTTCCATGGAGCCAGATCCCAGCCCGGGAGAGGTCGACCTCGAGATCGATCCCGAGCAGGTCGAGAGCGTGATCGAGGATGAGGGCATAGAGAGTCGCCTGGATCCGGTGGGTGATGCTGAGTTCTTCGCTTGCTTTGATGTCGATGATTGAGAGTCGTGACTTCCCATTCTCTTTCTGCTCCATCCGAATGAGATCAGGGCGGCAGGGAGAGAACCGGTAGGTCTCCGGGTCGAGGCCATAGTTGCGCAGGAAGTGAACTGAGACCGGAATGGTCGCCTGGTAGATTGCCTCGCCGGGGGAGAGTCGGGGGAGGAGGTTGAAACTCTCTTCGATGGAGAACGATCGGTCGGTGAAGGGACCCGCGCCGCCCGGGATCCGGGCTCTTCCAGAAAGTTTGGTGCGGATGACCTCCTCTTCCCACCGGATGCCTGCATCCATGAGGGCCTGCGTCACTGCGCTTCGCCCGGCTCTGACCGCCGGGATGCCTGCGTCCGCGCGCTCCTTCTCGGGGGTTGCATGGTAGCGCAGGTAGCGCTCGCAATCGTGGTAGAAGAACCAGCCGATGAGCGATGGGCTGAGATTGAAGCGGGGCATGGGTATTCGTCTGGCTCCGGGGGTTTCCCCTGTTGTGCCATTCTGTTTGCGCGGCCGTAACAAAACAGTTGTTATTTGTGGCTTTTTGTGTTCCCGCGCGGAATACGGTCAGACCGTTTATGCCCGGGAGAATGAGCGGGTTGGAGAACGGTGTTGCTGTGGTCTGAACGCTAAACCCCGGTGGAAACGGCTTGTTTTGGTGGATCCTGCAGGAGGATTTATATCTTAGTAATTCTAACGTTATTCCTCACATAGGTGAGTAGGTCGTCGGGCGATACGTCTCGAGAGATCATGTCACCGTTCCGGGGGTTTAGAGTAAATCCCCGGAATTGATTCCCATGCAGGAGCGCAATGTTTATATGTAAGCGCGAACAACATTGGATCCTGCACAGGTGAATCGGGTTCGAGCCGAAACTTCGTATTTCGGCTGGGATCTGGGTGCGGGGCAAGAGTTTCAGAGAACTCTTGCTGCGAGGCCTGAAGCAGGAACATAATGTTTATATGTGATGAAGAACAAACATTATTTCCTGCGCAGGTGAAAAAGTTCGGCCGGGTTTGGGCCGACTCACCTGTAATCAAAGGGATATGAGGGTTTGAGGCCCAAGCCTCAAATCTGATGCAGGGAGCAAATGTTTATATACTTACAAAACAAACATTGTTTCCCTGTTGATGGAGAACTAACAAGACCGTGCTTTGAGCCGGGTTGGTTCTGACGTTGGCATTGGCAATGCGGAATTTTGTCCAGTAACCGCTAATTCCGTCCCAAGTTTAGTAGTG